>DATBRP010000315.1:0-3493 GCA_036560245.1 Hyphomicrobium sp. | reverse complement strand
CAATGCGCGCCCCGGCTTTGGCATAAACGGCGTCATCGGCGAAGATGCCGGCTCCCGCCCCGGACTGAACGATAACCTCATGCCCGTGCGCCACCAGTTCGCGCACCGACCCCGGGACGAGACCGACGCGGAATTCGTCGCTTTTGATTTCTGTTGGGACGCCGATGCGCATAGCCCGCTCCAGTGCGGCGCGAAATTCGAAATCTCAAATTAAGGCTGCCACACCTCGCCTGCGGTTACCTGTCAATTTGGCTTGTCGATAACGTCATCGACGCAGATAATCAGCGTAGGTTCGCCATATGGTGCTGAAAAATGACGGCACTCGCTCTCGATGCGCTCGATAAGGCCATTTTAAACGCCCTTCTCCTCGACGGCCGTCAAAGTCAAGTCGAGTTGGCGGAACATGTGCCGCTATCGCCGACGGCGATCGCCCGGCGCATTCGGGCACTCGAGGAAGCGGGCATCATCCAAGGCTATCAAGCGCAAATCAATCGCAAGGCCCTAGGTCTCACGATGATGGTCGTTGTGCAGATCAGTCTGAAAAATCAGGGCGAAGAATTGCTCTCGGCTTTCGAAAAAGCCGCCCTGGCCGCACCATCAATCATCGCCTGCCACATGATGTCCGGCGAAGACGATTACATCATCACGGTATTGGCGAAGGATCTCGCCGACTTCGAACGCATCCACAAGGAACAACTTTCGCGTCTGCCCGGCGTGGCGCGACTGAGATCGAGCTTTGTGCTGCGCGAGGTCGTGGGCCGGCCGCTGCCGCTGTCCAGCCTATCGCGCTGACCAATGCGATGAGCCACGGACGCGCATGAAGGAATGCGGAACGAATAGCGACGCCGGCCCAAACCAGCGTCGCAATTGAATTTGCTACGGCGCCAATGCCGCCGCCGAAGCCGCAGGCGGCGCATCGTCGACGTCGCGTTGATAGGCCATCCGCACCGAGGACGAATCCCGGCCATAAATGTCCTGGCGGAACTCGACGAGACCGTTCGATGGCTCCGCCCAGGCCGTGATGTAAGTGAAATACACCGGCACCGGTCGCGTCAGCTTGAGTTCCATTGGCTGGCCGGCCGCGAGCGTTTCGCGCACGCGCCCCGGCTTCTCCCAGCCCGGCTCGTTATGCGCCACCCAATCACCGAGATCGAACACGTTCTGAACGCGAACACATCCCGCACTGAACGGCCGGCTGAGCTGATCGAAAAGATTCTTCATCGGCGTGTCGTGCATGTAGACGCCGAATTCATTCGACATATCGAGACGCAAGAGCCCGAGCGCGTTCTTCTCGCCTGGGTCCTGCTTGAATTTATAATTGGCGGTTTGCGGCGATGACCAGTCGACAGTCTTCGGGTCAAGCTCCGGCCCGTTGTAGCCATTATAGACACGGATGCCTTCGTCCGCGAGGTATCCCGGCTCCTGTTTCAGACGCGGAATGAGATCGAGCTTCGCAATGCTGTCGGGCACGCGCCAATAGGGGAAAAAGTTCAGCGCCTTGATAGTCGCGTGCACTTCCGGCGTCGCGCGCTCGGGCCGCCCGACGATGACGCGATGGCGCAATTGCACTTCGTACTTGTCAACGGCCTCGAGCTGGAACGCCGGGATATTGACGAGCACATAACGATCTTCGATGCCATGCATAAGCCCGCGCAAGCGATCGTAATTAAGCTTGAGCTGCGCCAGCCGTTCTTCAGCCGTCGCATTCAGCACCGGATAGACGGATTTCTCGATGCGGCCCGAAGCTCGAATGCCGTGGCGGCGCTGGAAGTGCTTCACACCTTCTTCGAGTTCGGCATCGAACGTCTCGGAGTCGTAATACGAGCCGTTGGCAGACATATCGCCCGAGATGCGCAAACGCTTCCGAAGAATGGGCACGCGCGGATCTTCATCGCCGACGCGCATCATGTGACCGGGAGGCACCAGAGGCCAGCCACCGCTCGCGACGATCTTTTGATAGCGTTCGATGGCGGCCGCGACCGCGTTGATCATCGCATCGCTGCGCCACGGCGTTGCGTCGGGTCTCAGATCGTCGAGAGGTTCCTTTTTCGGAGGAGCCGTGTCTTGAGCTCCGCCGTAGCCCTGCAGCTGGTCCCAGATGCTGCTCATCTGCGCGTGCCCTGGCGTCGCGAATTGCGGGCAAACTTCGACGAAAAAGATGATGGCGAGAAGCGCGGTACTTTTGAGAACGATATCCCAAATCCGCGCCTTCGAAACTGAATGCGTCATTCCGCTTGCCCCGGCTACCTTACGGATTTCGCCCATATCACGATGAACGTCATGCGAGCGAAATTCCTTTGCTTCGCCCGCCGCGGCTCAATAGCCCGCGTGCCTTTTCAGCCACTTAACTGGCATGACGCATATGGCCAAAGAGTGACGCTTTACTGACCCCTGCACATCGCCGCTACGCACAGAAATGCAGGACCGTGTTGCAATCTCGTCGCGACGGCTCGCCTTTATTGGCTGACTTCAGCGTGAAAAGTGATCGTAGCCGAAACGCCGCGCTTCAATCCGTGTTCCCCGGGAATCGAAAACCGTAAGCGGTAGTCCCTCCTCGAGAACCCCGATATCGCTGACGCCGATGCCTGAGTGCGCGGCACCTTTGGCAAACGCCTCGATTGCGCCCGGCGGCACAGCGACGAGAAGCTCATAGTCGTCGCCCCCCCCGAGAATCGCATCGACGACTCGAGCGTCGGCAGAAAGCGCGGCACGCACCGGTAGCGACAGAGGCAGAGCGTCGAACCTCAGCTTAAGTCCAAGCGATCCAGCGAGGCGTGAAAGATCTTTCAGCAGTCCATCGGAAATATCGAGCGCGGCCGTCGCATGCTCGCGCAGCACCTCGGCTAGAGCCACCCGCGGCCTCGGCCGGAGATAGCGGCCAACGAGCAGGCTCTTGTCGCCGTCCGTCATAACGCCCGCGAAGAGCGCCGGATCACGGTGCAGCGCGAGCCCCAATGCCGAATCGCCGATCGTGCCCGTAACAAAAACGTGGTCGCCGGCCTTTGCGCCGCGCCGGGGGACGAATGTGCCCGACGGCAGCGACCCGATAATCGTCACGCCGATCGCTAAGGGACCGGGCGTCCGGTCCGTGTCGCCGCCGATGAGATGGCAGCCGAATTCCGCCTGCGCCGCGCTTAAGCCGCGTGCAAAGTCTTCCATCCAAATGCGTTCCGGTGCTTCGGGCAGCGCCAGCGTTAGCAGATAGGCGACGGGCTTGGCGCCTTTCGCAGCCATATCGGAAACATTGACCGCCAGCGCCTTCCACGCCACATCGCTCGCAGTGTCTTCCGGGAAAAAGTGCACTCCTGCGATGATCGGATCGCTGCTGAAAACGAGATCTGTCCCAGCCTCGTGCGGAATGAGGGCCGCATCGTCCGTCAACCCAAAAGTACCAGGCATCCCCGCCGCCAGCGGCGCGAGATAGGTCTGTACGAGTTCGGTTTCGCTTTCGACGCGAGCGCCGGGCTCGTCTTGCACTAAGGGCGTTCTAGAC
>DATBRP010000314.1:0-4831 GCA_036560245.1 Hyphomicrobium sp. | reverse complement strand
GCTCGGCGTCATTCACTTGAAGGATATCGTCAAAGGCGGCATTCGCGAGCGTTTCGCGGAGCTACGCCGCATGGGCATTCGCACCGTGATGATCACCGGCGACAACCCGATGACCGCTGCAGCGATTGCGGCCGAAGCCGGTGTCGACGACTTCCTTGCTCAAGCAACTCCTGAAGACAAACTGCGCCTCATCCGTGACGAACAGGCAAAGGGCAAGCTCGTTGCGATGTGCGGCGACGGCACCAACGACGCGCCGGCTCTCGCTCAAGCCGACGTCGGCGTCGCAATGAACACCGGGACGATGGCGGCGCGCGAAGCCGGCAACATGGTCGATCTCGACAGCAACCCGACGAAGCTGATCGAGATCGTCGAGATCGGCAAACAGCTCTTGATGACGCGTGGAGCGTTGACGACGTTCTCCATTGCCAACGATGTCGCCAAGTATTTCGCGATCATCCCGGCGATGTTCGTGGCGTTCTACCCACAGCTGCAAGCGCTCAACATCATGGGTCTAGGAAGCCCGCAGAGCGCCATCCTGTCGGCGATCATCTTCAACGCCCTGATCATCATTGCTCTGATTCCTTTGGCACTGAAGGGCGTCGCCTATCGTCCGATCGGCGCAGGTCCGCTGCTCCGGCGCAACCTTCTCATCTACGGCCTTGGCGGCGTGCTGATCCCGTTCATCGGCATCAAGGCGATCGACCTCGCTGTTAACGCCTTGAACCTCGTCTGAGGAGACAAACATGCTTAGAGAACTTCGCCCGGCAATCGTATTGCTCGCCGCACTGACGATCATCACCGGCTTCCTTTACCCGCTCGCCATCACCGGCATTTCCCAGATCTTGTTTCCAAGGCAGGCGCAGGGAAGCTTAATCGTGCAAGACGGCAAAGTGATCGGTTCGGAACTGATCGGCCAGTCGTTCACGAGCGCTAAATACTTTCATGGCCGCCCGTCGGCGACGACAGGCACCGACCCGGCCGACCCATCCAAGACGGTTCCGCAGCCATACAATGCCGTGAACTCGATGGGCTCGAACCTCGGTCCCACCAACAAAGCGCTGATCGACCGCGCCAAGGCAGACGTCGAAAAATTGAAGGCCGAAAATAGCTCGATGCCGGTGCCGATCGACCTCGTCACCACGAGCGGCAGCGGTCTCGACCCCGATATCTCACCCGACGCCGCCATGTTCCAGGTTCCCCGGGTCGCCAAGGCGCGCAACTTGCCCGAGGAGGATCTTCGTAACCTTGTCGAAAAACATGTCGACGGACGCCTTTTCGGTATACTGGGTGAACCTCGCGTCAATGTTTTAGCGCTGAACCTTGATCTCGACCGCGCCGCGGCGCGATGAGTACGATGGCGCTTCGTCGGCGCCCTGGATTGTCGTAAATGCCGGAAGAAAACCGCGCGCAGGACAAGAGGCCGTCACCGGACGCTCTTCTCGAGATTTCGAAGCGAGAGGAGCGTCTCAAGGGACGGCTTAAGATTTTTCTCGGAGCAGCACCCGGTGTCGGCAAGACATATGAGATGCTGCGCGCCGCGCGCGCCAAAATCAAGGAAGGCGTCACGGTCGTCGCCGGTGTCGTCGAGACGCATGGCCGCAAAGAGACTAAGGCTCTGTTGCGTGGAATGGAAATCATTCCTCCGCGTCAGATCGAGTACAAGGGGCAGGTTCTCGACGAACTCGATATCGACGCGGTTCTCGCGCGCCACCCTCAGATCGCGCTGATCGACGAGCTGGCGCATACGAACGCGCCGACCAGCCGGCACCCCAAGCGCTACCTGGATGTTGAAGAGCTTCTGGACGCGGGCATCGACGTCTATACGACGATCAACATTCAACACGTCGACAGTCTGAATGACGTCGTGGCGCAGATTACCGGCGTCAGGGTTCGCGAGACCGTTCCCGATTCGATCGTAGCGCGCGCCGATGACGTTGAACTTGTCGACATCGCGCCGGAAGACCTGATCCAACGCCTCAAGGACGGCAAAGTTTACGTTCCGGAGCAGGCCCGTCTCGCTCTCGAAAACTTCTTCTCGCCTGTCAATCTGACGGCGTTGCGCGAACTCGCCTTGCGTCGTACGGCCGAGCGCGTCGATGAGCAGCTCGTCACACAGCTTCGCGCCAAGGCGATGTCCGGTCCTTGGGCGGCCTGCGAGCGTGTGCTCGTTTGCGTCAGCGAAGACGCGCGTTCGTCGGGCCTTGTGCGCTACGCTAAGAGAGCCGCCGATCGTCTTCATGCGCCGTGGACGGCACTGACGATCGAAACGCGGCGTAGCCTTCGGCTCTCGGAAGAAGAGAGGGACCGCATTGCCGAGGCCTTGAGATTAGCGGAACGTCTCGGTGGCGAATCTTTGACAATCCCGGGAAGCGCCCGGCGGGTGGCGGACGACATCACTGCGTTTGCCAGAGACCACAACGTCACACAGATCATCATCGGCAAGTCCGAGCGGTCGCGATGGTTCGAGATCCTGAATGGTTCCGTCGTACACGATCTCGTTCGGCAATCCGGCAACGTCAGCGTTCACGTCATTTCAGGAGAGCAGCTCCCGACGGAGCCGGTTGCCAAAGAGAATGTGCGTGCCGCGCCCGAGACACCGACGTTCAATCCCGTCGCCTACATCGTTACGGCGTTGGCGATCGGCGTCGCGCTTGGGTTTTCCTGGCTGATGGAACCCTGGATCGGCGTCGAGAGCGTCGATCTCGTCTTCCTGACGGCGATCATCGGCATAGCCGTGTGTTATGGCCTTTTGCCATCGCTCGTTGCTAGCGTCGCCGGTTCGATGACATACAATTATTTCTTTTTGCCACCGCTCTTTACGTTCACGATCGCCGATCCGAAAAACGTGGCCGCATTCCTGACGTTCGCAATCGTCGCCATCCTGGTTTCGAACATAGCGGCGCGCATGCGCAGTCAGGCGGTCATTGCCGTCAATCGCGCCAGCACGACGGAATCGCTCTACGGTTTCAGCCGAAAACTCGCCGGCACCGGCACGCTCGACGATGTTCTCTGGGCGACGGCATTCCAAATCGCGTCGATGCTGAAAGTTCGCGTGGTTTTGCTTCTGCCCGAGAACGGTTCGATTGTCGTCAAGGCCGGTTATCCGCCCGAGGACGAACTCGACCCGTCCGACATCGCCGCTGCGCACTGGGCTTGGCTCAACGACCGTCCGGCCGGACGCGGCGCCGACACGCTTCCGGGCGCGCAAAGGCTGTTCATGCCAATGCGGACCGCCGGCGGAACGGTCGGCGTCGTCGGCATCGATAGCGACAAACTCGGACCGCTTCTGACGCCCGATCAACGCCGTCTGCTCAATGCACTTATTGACCAGGGCGCCCTTGCGATCGAGCGGGTCCATCTTGTCGAGGACATCGACCGCACCAAGCGGACGATGGAAACGGAGCGCCTTCGCGCCGCTCTATTGACCTCGTTGTCACATGATCTCAAGACGCCGCTTGCTTCAATACTTGGGTCTGCGAGCGCGCTGCGGGAATTTCCCGATAAACTCGACGACGCCTCCCGCGCCGATCTGCTGGCGACGATTATTGACGAGTCCGAACGGCTGAACCGTTTCATCGCCAATCTCTTGGACATGACCAAGCTCGAGGCAGGCGCCGTTGCGCCAAAAGCCGAGGTGCACGATGTTAGCGAGATCGTAGACGCGGCATTGAAGAGGGCGAGGAAAATCCTCGCGCGTCACAAGGTGCAGTCCAATCTGCCGAAGGATAATCCGCAAGTGAGAGCCGATCCCGTTCTTCTCGAACAGGTACTGTTCAACCTGCTCGACAACGCCGCCAAATACGCGCCGGAGGGAACGACCATTCAAATCAACGCCTGGCAGGACTTCGACCGGATAAACCTTCAGGTCCTGGACGAAGGGCCGGGAATTCCGGCACAGGATCTTGAGCGCATCTTCGACAAGTTCTATCGCGTCAACAAGGGCGATCGGGTGAGGGCTGGCACAGGGCTTGGGCTCCCGATCTCGCGCGGGTTTATCGAAATCATGGGTGGAACGATCGTGGCCGCCAATCGCGCCGATCGTGGCGGCGCTTCTTTCACGATAACGTTGCCGGCCGCCGCCGACAGCGAAACGCTGGACAGCGCCGCATGAGCGCTCCAAGTCTCAGAGTCATGGTCGTCGACGACGAGCCTCCCATCCGAAAACTTCTGCGGATGGGCCTCGCGACGCAAGGCTACCATGTCATCGATGCCCCCAATGCCAAGGCGGCGCTCGAGCTGATGAGCGAAAAGCCCGACCTTGTCATCCTCGATCTCGGACTCCCGGATATGCAAGGTCTCGACCTGCTGCGAGCGCTTCGCGAAAAGAATGAAGCCGTGCCGATCGTGGTGCTATCGAGCCGCGCCGACGAGGCGGCTAAGGTGCAGGCGCTGGATTTCGGCGCCGACGACTACATCACCAAACCGTTTGGCCTCAACGAACTGCTGGCGCGCATCCGCGCGGCGCTTCGCCATCAACTGCAGAGCCACGGAGAGCGGCCGATTTTCCGTGTTGGAGAGCTATCGGTCGATCTCGTGCGCCGCATCGTCAAGGTCGGCGATCAGGACGTTAAACTGTCGCCGAAGGAATACGATCTGCTCCGGCTTTTCGTTCAGCACGCCGGCAAGGTCCTGACGCACAACTTTCTCTTGCGAGAGCTGTGGGGTCCGTCGGCGGACTCGCAGTATGTTCGCGTCTACGTGCGCCAGCTGCGCCAGAAGATCGAGGTGCACCCTGAAAGCCCCGAGTATATCTTAACCGAAACCGGCGTCGGCTATCGACTTCGTATTCCTGAATGAAGTACCGGCAGTAAATGCTTCTCGGATCACCATG
>DATBRP010000313.1:0-2829 GCA_036560245.1 Hyphomicrobium sp. | reverse complement strand
GGCCAAGGCCGCCGCTGTGATCCCGGCAGCATCGAGTGCAGGCAATAACTGCCGGACGCGGGCACGCTCGTAGCGCGTGTCAATGTTGGTCGGGTCGTCGATGTAAGAGACACTACGTGCCGAGAGTGTCGCAATCAGCCTCGATTTCGGAAACGCCAGCAACGGCCGCACGAGCATGACGCTCGAACCGTCGAGAAGCGTGCGCTCGGAGCGCATCGCCGCTAGTCCATCGACGCCTGCGCCGCGCGCCAACCGCATGGCGAATGTCTCGGCCTGGTCATCGAGATGATGCGCCGTGACGACGGCAACGCGAGATGTGCCAAAGCTCCGCGCGTGTGCGTCGAGCAGCCGGTAGCGCGCATTTCGCGCGGCGTCGGCGATGCCTGTCGTGGGCTTTTCTCCGGTCCAGGGTAGGATCGCGTGCGGCAGTCCGAGACGCCGTGCTTCCCGGCCGACGAATTCCGCTTCGGCCGCCGATTCGGCGCGAAGCCCGTGATCGACCGTTGCGACCGAAACCAAGGGCGTCGCGTTCCCACGCCAGGCGCGCCACTCGGCGGCTAGAAGCAGCAGCGCCATGCTGTCCGGACCGCCGGACACTGCCAATACGACGCGATCAAACTTTGCCAGTTGTTCGAGCGCACTGTCCGCTTCGACCGGCGCAATGGGGGAGTGCGCTTGGGGTTCCATCGCTCAACACCGATACTCTAGTTCGTGCACCCGACCCGCTGACGCTCGCTTTGGGCGCGCGCCTTGACGTTCTGTGGTGCACTGGGAAACTTGCTCGTTAGCTCGGCAAAGGACGAGCAGGCGGCGTCCTTCTGGCCGAGCCGATCCAGCGACATCGCCAGTTTCAAGAGACTATCCGGCGCCTTGTTGCCCTGCGAATAGGTTTGATAGCCTTTCAGAAAGGCGGCTGCCGCCGCCTTGTATTGGCCGCGCACGAAATGCGTCTCGCCGAGCCAGTACTGCGCATTGCCGGAAAGCGAGTCGTTGGGAAACTTTTTCAGAAACTCATCGAAGGCCGTTTCCGCCGCGCCGTAGTCGCGCTGTAGGAGATAGCCATACGCCGTTTCATAGAGCTGTTTGGGATCGTTGCTCGTCTCGCTGGCGGGCGCTAGCGCAGCGGTCGCGACCGGCGTCGCGGCTGGAGCAACGCCCTGCCCGCGAGCGGGGTATGCCGGCGAGTCCGCAGGAGGCGCGCTGTCGCCATTCAAAAGGCCGCCGATGGCATCGTTGCCGGCCGAAACGGTGGTCGAGCCGAAGCCGGGACTTGGAGCCGCGCCGGGCTGCGCACCCGAAGAGCCGCCGCGATCCGCGAGCGCCGTATCGGACGACGACGGGATCTCCGAACGCCGTGGGTTACCGCCAAGACTGCGGATCTGGTCGGAAAGCTGCTGGACTTGTGCCGTCAGGGCCCGAACCTGAGTCTCAAGCCCTTCGATGCGCGCGGTATCGCCGTCTCCGCCTGCGGAAGAAGACGGAAATGGCGCAGGTGCCGCGCCGCCGTTCTTGGCAAGCGTCTCGAGCGTGCCGACGACGACCTGCATATCGACGAGTTGTTCTTCGAGCGTTTCGACGCGTGCCTTCAGCCCTGAGTCAGCAGCAGCAGCGCTCGCCGCCGGAGCTTTCGCCGGTCTCTCCTTCGACTGAGCAAACGCCGGCGTGGCTGCCAACAGCAGCGCGAGCGTTGCCGCCGAAAGTTGCCAGTATCCGATAGGACTCCGTCTAGGCTTGGCCATGCTCTGGCTCTGCTCCGTTTCGACCAACTGAACAATCGGTTTTTGCAATCGGCGCGGGCTCTATATCGGCCGAGCGTCCATTAAACTCCCACGTGCGCCGGATCGCGGGCAAAATCAATTGAAGAGTCATGAACTTCCCCCGCTAGCCACGCTGTTGCGGCATGCTGCTGCCGTTTACTGCGGCATCTGATCCGCCGCCCCTGGAGCGGTCGCACCCAACGAGGTCCTAGGGGATCTCGATGGCAATTGCAGGTTGGATGCCAGCGGGTCTTGATCCCGCAGGTCATTAATAAAGACCTCGGCGTTGCGATTCTCCGCCTGACAGAGAGGCGTCGCGCATAACGCCAAGCGATCTTCATCACCTGCCGGCCTCAGCTCTATGCGTTTGCCGTCGAGCCCTCCCGCAATGAGACGGTCGCGAACGGCCTCGGCACGTTGCTTGGAAAGTGCTTGCGCGGCCCTCCGGTCACCGCCGTCATCCGAGCGACCGATCACCGTCACGGTGAGGCCTGGTCTCGCCTTCAACCAGCGGGCTTGATTCTCGATTATGCTGCGCGCGCGTCCACCGATGACGGCGCTGTTTTCGGCAAAGAAAACGCGATCGCCGATGTCGATCAGAAAGGCGTGGCGGTATTGCGCGGTGCGGTCGGCTTCGTCAGCGCGGATAGCGGCACGTTCTTCGGCGCTATCGCCATCGCGATCGAGCGCCGAAAGTGCTCGCCGGGCGCGCGAAGCTTCGGGCGACGCGGGAAAGACGGCGATGAGTTTTTGGAAAAGCCGTTTCGCAGAATCGACGGCATGATCGGCCGCCGCGTCCATGCCATCAACAAGCAGTTCGGCCGGCGTCTCTTCATCCGGCGCATCCTCACCCCGCGCAACGGCGGACAAAGGCAATGCCAGCATGAGGGCGAATACCGCCGACACGACGCCAATCACAATTTTTGAAGACCGCAATTTGTACATGTAATCAGGGCGCAAGAAGTCCGAAGCCTCTTGCACCGTTATGCTGATCCAATTGGGCCAAACTTAGCCGGATTATGGCAAGTCAAAAGCTATTAACGCGTGTGGCTAAATTGAGCCAGCGTGCAGT
>DATBRP010000312.1:0-34198 GCA_036560245.1 Hyphomicrobium sp. | reverse complement strand
GAGCGCGGCGCCATCGGATTGGCGGTCCGGGCAGCCGTTTTCGCAGTAATCGCCTTGTCGGCCGCTGCATCATAGGAAGCGATTGTCTCGACCGGAGCCTTCGCCACGATCTGCACGACCTTGAAACCGCGGTTGTGAAGTTCAGCCAGCAGGTCCGGCAACATCTTTGCCGTCCAGGCGTGAATATCGTGCATCAGAATGATGCCCTTCTTCGCCGTGGTGAGCTGCGAGAGGATTCGCTTCTCGACGACGTTCGGATCGCGCGTGAGGTAGTCCCTGGAATCGATGTCGATCCAAACCGCGCCGATGTTTCGGCTTTTAAGATAGTCTTCGCTTTTCTTGGTGGAGTTGAGATACGGAAAGCGAAAGAGCGGAGCGACGGGAGACCCCTTGACCTTCGACACCATCGAGATCGCGCTTTCGATCTGCTGCTTGGCCGTCTCAAACCCCGTAGCGCGCAGATTTTTGTGCGACCAGGTGTGGGTTCCGATGGTATGTCCCGCGGCCGCGACGGCCCGAACCGTTTCGGGATCGGCAAGCGCCATCTGGCCGACCATGAAGAACGTCGCCTTGGTGCACTGGTCGGCCAGCGCCTTCAGAATGGCGGTCGTATCGGCCTTGGATGGACCGTCGTCGAACGATAGGACCACTTCGCCGTCGTTGAGAAGGTGGCGGGCGCTCGCTTGATCGCCGCCGATATTGGCGCCTCCGGTCGTGTCGACCTCGACCACGCGCGACACGCCGAGCAGCTTCGGGTCGCTAGCGCAGGCGTCCGCTTTAACGGCGCCGCCGGGTTCTATTTCAGCATAGAGCGGAGGGACGGCGGCGACTATCAGAAGCGCCGCAAGAGCCAAGCCACGCACCAAAACTTGCTGCATATTTTTCGCTTTTTTAGATTTCGAACCCGGACTCTGTACGAAGGCCAATATGAATGTTCAAGCAACGCTGGCCGCGCTGGGCCTCAATCCTGCTCAGCCCTGTTACTCAATAGTCGCGATATGTGACGCTATGAGACATTTGGCGCTGCGCCATCGCGACGGTCCGCCGCGATTTCGCTAGGTATCAGCCGATCGACTACGATTCCTCCGCACCGCAGCGGCCAAGTCCCTGCAGTGCCAAAGACAGCGCATCGGGAAATTCCCTTGGTTGAAGACCGCGATATAGAGACTGCGCTGGAGATTGCCGAGACGTCATCGATGGACCTGATCCGGTCCGTCTCGGAGGCGTTGCGCGACGGCCATCTGGCGGCGGCGGCAGCCCTTGTCAGCGATCTCAAAGCGCCCGATCTTGCCGATGTCATCGAACTTCTTGAGCCCGGCGAGCGTATCGAACTTATCCAGGCGATCGGTCCGGCTTTCGATTACGAGGTTCTGTCCGAGCTTGACGAAAGCGTTCGTGACCAGGTTTCCGAAGGCCTTCCCAACGAGATATTGGCCAAGGCCGTAACCCAGCTCGATACCGACGACGCCGCTTACGTCATCGAAAGTCTCGAGGAGAGCGACAAGCAGGAAATTCTGGCGCAGCTTTCGTCAGGCGAACGCCAGGCGCTCGAACGCAACCTCGAATACCCTGAAGAGACGGCCGGCCGCATCATGCAGGCCGACTTCGTCGCCGTGCCGCCGTTCTGGACCGTCGGAACCGTCGTCGATCACATGCGCGAGAGCGATGACCTTCCCGATTACTTCTCCGAGATCTTTGTCGTCGACCCGACCTTTCACGTGCTTGGCGCCGTCGACCTGTCGCGGCTACTCAGAACCAAACGGGATGTCGCCGTCTCCACGATCATGAACCCGGACCGGCATGTCGTTCTCGCGACCGAAGGCCAGGAAGAGGTCGCCCGCCAGTTTCAACGCTACGACCTGATGTCGGCGCCGGTGGTCGACGAAAGCAACCGGCTTGTCGGCGTCGTTACCGTCGATGACGTTGTCGAGGTGATCCAGGAAGAAGCCGATGCCGACATGAAGGCTCTCGGCGGTGTCGGTGACGAAAGCCTCTCGGACACGGTCACCGAAGTCGCAAAGCCCCGCTTCTGGTGGCTGTTCATCAATCTTTTCACGGCGCTTCTGGCGTCGGCGGTGATCGGACTGTTCGGCGCCACGATCGAAAAGATGGTCGCCTTGGCTGTACTGATGCCCATAGTCGCCTCGATGGGCGGCAACGCCGGCACGCAGACTATGACGGTCGCGGTTCGCGCGCTCGCGACACGCGAACTGACGGCGGCCAATGTGGCGCGTGTCGTATTTCGCGAAACGGCCGTCGGCCTGCTGAACGGCGCCGCCTTCGCCGTTCTCATGGGCATGATCGCCTACTTCTGGTTTCAATCGACGCCTCTCGGCGTGGTGATCGGCGCCGCTATGATCATCAACCTTTTCGCTGCGGCGCTCGCCGGGATTTTCATCCCGCTTGTCCTCAACCGCTGGAAATTCGACCCCGCCGTGTCCTCGACGGTGTTCGTGACGACAGTCACCGACGTGGTCGGTTTCTTCTCATTTCTTGGACTGGCATCGCTGTGGCTGAAGTAGATCGCGGCAGGGCGGAGGTGTCGGTTCAACACCGTCGCTAGTGCCGGTTGTCAGGGGACTAGGCCGCCAATGTGATCGAAGAGCTCGACGGCCTGCGGATAGGCCTGCAGGATTTGCGACATGTCGCCCGAAAGCTCGCGTAGCCGCGCCTTCTGCGCCGCTGTCGGTGTTCCGGCGCGCATCAACAGCTCGAGTTCCGAAAGACGTTGCTCCAAGTGCTGCGTGCCCGGTTGGCGCGCATAGAAGCGATGCATCTCGACGATTGCCGAGAGGACAGGAGTGTAGTCGACAAATGCGTCTGCCCCGGAGGGGCCGCCGCCATTCAATGCCGGTAGATTTTGTTGCGGCCGCGCCTGCCGCGGAGCGGCGTGCGGCGCATCGTGCGCACCGGGACGCGACCTGGGCACCCCGGTTTGCGTCGTATTTCGTTCTGCGGCCGGCCCCCCACCGTAGCCCGGAGCATGGCCCGCGCCGTTGAGACCATGCTGCGCCGATGGATTGCCGCCACCCGCGATATTGTCGATCTGATCTTTCTCGAAGTTGATTGCGAAGGTCGCCGTCTCGTCGCCGCGGTTGATCTTGTCGGTCAGGACATTGCGAACCTCATCGAGAATGGCGCGGTCGGGTGCAGTGAAGCGCGACAGCACGCCGTCATTCGATGAAATGAGCAGATAGTGAGTCTTGTCGTCCGGCCGCAGCGCAAGACCTGCGAAGGCGAGTGCAAGAAGGACAAGAACAAACGTGGCGCCCGTCGGAGCAAGCGGACCGAACGAGAAATCAGGGCGCATCGATCCCAAGGCCATGATGACGAGCAGCGCGACCAGAGCCCAATAAAGAACCACCGGCTTCGGCTTGACGTGCGTGCCGACGCTCACCGTCGAAATGTTCGCGATCGCGATCGTGCGCGTCGGCGTTACGAGCACGCGGCGCTCTATTCGAAGCGTAGCAAACGTCTTCGTTGCAGCCGCGCTCTCGGTTATGCGTCCGTGTAGTACCATTATCGAAGGGCCCGCTTAGGGGACTGGCGCATTAGTCCTCAGCCGGAACATAGTCGATGCGTCCAGCAAACAGAAGCCCAAGTCCACAGTTGACATTTATCTGTCAACTCGCCGGTACATCGAGTTTCCGCGTTAGATTCTCGAATTCCTTACGCAACTCGTCGTTTTTGAAGATCTGTTCGAAGCTCGGAGATTCGAGCTTCTGAATGGCCTCGAAGGATGTCGAGCTTTCGCGCATCAGATTGCGAAGCTGAACGCTCGCTTCGACTGTCTCGTAGGTATTGTCGGCAATCTTCAGGTCATGCGTCGCCTTAAGGCGCGCTTTGGCGATCTGCTCGCGCTGCTGCTGCAGATAGCGCCGGTAGGTCTGGGCGGCATCGTCCGCAATTTTCTGGCTCTCGCGATTCGATTCGAGCGCGCGTTGCTGATCAGGCCGGTTCTCAGCCTTTAAAAGTTCCTCCGTCCGGCCGCGCGCCGCGGCAATGTCGGCGATGATGGCTTCGAGCTTCGGCAGGTATTGGGTGTCGATCTTGGTGATTGTCGCATCCTGCGCCTGCACGAGCATGGCGAAGAGCGCCGCGTGCATTGCGAAGTACCGGCGCGCAGCATTCATATTATCGCCTGTCGAGCTGATCAGCTTGGCGAGCTGGCCGTCGATCATCTTGGCGGCGTTGAACACGGCGACGAGCCGAACGAGATCGCCGGACAGAACGCTATCGAGAAGAAGATCGACCTGATCGGGCTGAAGCTCGACGCCGGCAGCTTTGAGGGATGAGGCTATTTCTGCCTTCTCGGCTTTGATTTCGGCGCGGTTGGCAGCGATCCGTTTGTTGTTTTCCTCGATCTGCGTTTCGATCGAGCTGACGGTATCGGTCAGGATGCCTGGGAAGCTCGCCTCTTTCGGTGCGACGAGCTCCTTTTCCTTGAGTTTGACATTCTGGTCTTCGATGTCGCGAATGTTGTGACGGAGAATATCGACCTTCTTCTGCACGTCGACGACAGGCGTGTTGGTCACGATCCCGAGCGCGGCATCGAGAAGATTGCGAACCTTTGCGTTACGATCCTCACGCGTCTCTCTCCAGAACGGCGGGATGATGTAGTCGTCGCGGCTCGGTAGCTTGCTGGCGCCTGCGCGTGTTTCGGCGGCATCCTTCAGGATCGCATCGACCGCCGCCATCAGCGCTTTCGCCTGCTCGTATTGCGGATCGCCGTCGCGGGGATCGGCAGCAGCCGCCTTCGCTGCGGCCGCATCGGGTGTCGGAGCTGCGTTCTTTTTTGTCGGATCGATCGGAGAAGCCGTATTTGCCGGAGCAGCTTTCAGCCATTCGGCAATGGCATCCCGTTTGGCCGCCTGCGCTGCCGCACCGTCCGTGACGCCGAAACTGGCAAGAAATACGAAACACAGGGCCATTGCGGGCCGCCGCTCAACCGACATGGACGCCTCCGTCGGTGCCACAAGCGCTGAAAATTCTGGCGAATCAATGGTGCGAGCATTACCGCCCATGCAACTCGTCGAGCGCATCGAAGTCGCGAGAGATGTTATCGCCGGGCGGTAGCGCGGATCAATCGCTGGAAATTCTCGTCGATACTGCGCGCATCGTCGAGCACCAGCATTTCCGGGAAGGGTGCCGCCGCCCTGTTGACGGTGTCGGCGGGCTTTGCGTGATCCGCGGCGCCCGCCGATCCGAAGCTCCCGTAAAGCCGAAGTTTCTTCGGCCCCGGCAGCAGCGCCGCGAACGGAAGCGGGGCCGACATCACGACGAGCGGGGTGCTCGCCGTAAATTCCGCATCCGGCACGGCACGTGCGACCTCGCGCAAAATAAGGTCCGCGAGAGGTCTGAGCCCCTTCGCCTCGGCAAGCAGGCGTTGGATATCATCCCCCACTGGCGAAGGTTTGGGCGCCGGCGGACGCGGCACGATCACAGGCCTTTCCCGCCGCGGTGGTTCGTCGCTCATCGGGAATGCTCGTGACGCCGGTCGCGCTGCCGGAACGGTGTGCTCCACGTCGTCGGCATAAATCAGCCGGCCGCCGTTGTGGTGAATGCGTTCAAGCCATGAAGCGTTGGCGAACTGAAATCCCTGATGCCGCAACCAGTCGATGATCGCATTGCGATCATTGAACCCGCTGCCTGAGATCGCCACCATCCAGGCCGCAAGGTCGCGGCCGGTGTCCTCAGCGAGGCCAGCGATAAAGTTGCGCTCCTTTTCGGCGTAGTCGGTGCTCATAAGTGATCAACGTCAAATCCAGCGCCGTGTCCGCACTTTATAGTCGAGGTACGCGTCACCGAATTGGCTTTCGAGATGGCGCTCCTCGGGGACGATCTGCAGTGCCGTCACCAGTACGCCAAAAGCTAGCGCCGCCACCACGAACCAGACCGACTTGGTGACTTCGGCGGCGGGCAAAAGTAGCAATACCTGGCCGAGATAGATCGGATTGCGAAAGCGGGCATAAGGCCCACTCGTGACAAGGACGGTCGTTGTTTGATGGGGCCGAACCGTTGTGTCGTGAGCCCGCAGCGCCCGGATGGCGAACATGATCAGCAGCACGCCCGCGATGCCGAAACCAAGGCCGACCCAATGCGCTGGGGCATCATCTTGCCCCGGCCAGGGTAGCGGCAGCATATCGGTCATCAACATGGCAACGGCGATGACGCCAATGAAGAGCACTGGCGGCCACGGAAACGCATTGGCCCGGGCAGCCGACGGCATGTGGGTGTTCTGTTCGGTCATCTGAACAGTCTACAGTCAAATGCACGCAGCGTCAGCCAAGCCCACCGCTGCGGCTCCGTAGCAGCCCGAAATGCCCGCCCTTGTCTCGATTGAGCCTTCGGGATCAGTTCTGCTTTTGTGGCTGAGCGGGCGCGGCTTTGCCCTTCTTCGGCGCCGGTACTCTCGCCGCCGGCGTCTCGAGCGGATCGGTCTGTTTCAACTCGTAATTGAGGTCGTAGCTTTTGCAGCCCAATCCGGCGAGTTTCTGATTGTAGTCCTGCAGTTTCTTGAGGTCCGCCGCGTGAGCGCCGTCTGGATCGACGCCGATCGCCGTAGTTCCAACCGTGCCGACGAATGCAGATTGTAAGCCCCGCGAGAAGCCGGATGCCTGCTTTCGGTCGCCATATCCCCTGAGCTGCAAGATCAGAACCTGCACGCGTCCTGAAATCTGCTTACAGTTCATCTTTTGCTCGTCGATCGGAGGCTGGTAGCCGGCGCCATGCGTCGATTGCTTCGAATTAGTCGTCTTCGAACTCTTCGCGTATGCCACCGAAATGATGGATGTGCTGCCGATCAAAGCAGCCAGTGAGAGCGGAACCGCAACGGCAATCAGACTAAGTGACGTTATCAAACGCATTCTGCCTCCGGACGGGCGTAAAAACCGATTCCAAACACGCCACCGCGGCAAGCTAAAGGCAAACCCGACGTACCCTAAACCGCCGCTTTTCCTCTGTTTTCGATGTTTGCCTTGTTAGACGGCCTCGGTTTCAATAGGAGCAAGGCGAGCGCAATTCCGTCGGCTACGCTTCGTCGGTGGCCGCGCGGTCTCGGAGGGGAGACATTTCCAATGTCGAATTTGCGATTAGTGCTGTTCGCGCTCGCCCTGACGGTGGGGATTTCGCCGGCCAGAGCGGAAGAGAAAGACCCGACGCACTATGCCTGTGATTTCAACATTGGCTATTCTTGGAGCTACGAAGCCGGAAAATTCAAGTCTTCGCCGCCGGCTGACCTCTCGTTCGAAATCGGCAATATCGACCTCGACAAGCAATCGGCGACGCTCATCCTCGACGGCAAGCCGGCGACCACGCTCAAGATCGTTCGCGCCCTCAATGCGAATACCTTCCTCGAGGTTGTCAACGAAGGCTTCCTGAACCTGACGACGATCTACGATCGCGACCCGGCGACGGGAAAGTACCCGGCGGTTCACTCGCGCCACTTTGGACTTTTCGGCCAGCCGATGTTTGCCCAATACGCCGGGAATTGCACGGCCAAGCCTTAGTCCGCTCGCGGCTGTGGAAAGTCGAGTTGCCGTTTCGGTGCCGCTGGAGCACAACACCGGTATGACCTTGCACCTCGTCAAGCTTTGCGTCGGCGCCACCTCAATTGAAGATTTGGCGGCATGGCAGAAGCAAAACCGTCGACGCAAAACACGCGACGGCAAAGCCTGCGTCTATCATCCGACCTACCAGTCTCCGAAACGGCAGGCCGATCTGCTCGACGGCGGTTCGCTCTATTGGGTCATGCGCGGCATCATTCTGGTCCGCCAGCAGCTTGTTGGACTGGAAGACGGCACCAAGGACGACGGAACGCCCTGCTGCCATATTCTGCTGGCGCCGCCGTTGATCCCGGTCCGGCCGACACCGCGACGCGCGTTCCAGGGTTGGCGTTATCTCGACGCTGACGACGCGCCAACGGACTTAAAATCCGGCAAGAAGGATCAGATCGCCGTTATGCCCGCCGAGATGCGCAAAAAGCTCGCCGATCTTGGCCTCATCTGAAATTTGGAACCAGCACCCAGCAGCCGATGGCCCGCCCGTCCTTTACGCCCACAATCGCGTCACTGCCGAAGCTCGTTCCCTTCATTGGCCCAGAGGCGATGGAACGCGCGCGGGGCCGGCCGTTCCGCGCTCGATTAGGGGCTAATGAAAGCATCTTCGGACCTTCGCCGAAAGCTGTCGCCGCGATGCGTGATGCTGCCGCGGAAAACTGGAAGTATTCCGACCCAGAGAATTTCGATCTGCGCGCGGCGATCGCCGCTTACCACGGCGTCCCGATCGAATGCGTGATAGTCGGCGAAGGCATCGACGGTCTCCTCGGGCTGACGTGTACGCTGTTTCTCACGCCCGGCACCGGGGTCGTGACGACGGATGGCGCTTATCCGACATTCAACTTTCATGTGCTCGCGCACGGCGGGACATTGCACACCGTTCCGATGCGAGATTTGCGCGAGGACGTTCCGCGTCTGATCGAGACGGCGAAAGCTATGTCGGCGCGTCTCGTCTACGTGTCCAATCCAAACAGCCCGATGGGAAGCTGGTGGTCGGCAACCGATATGGAGGCATTCCTACGGGCACTGCCTTCCGAAACGCTATTGATCCTTGATGAAGCCTATAGCGACACCGCGCCGGTCGGAACAACGCCGCCGGTCGACGTTTCTAATCCGCAGGTCGTGCGCTATCGCACGTTTTCCAAAGCCTACGGACTCGCCGGTGCGCGCATCGGCTACGCCGTCGGCGAAAAGAGCGTTATCGAGGCCTTCGACAAAGTCCGGAACCACTACGGCATCAATCGCGTGGGACAAATCGGTGCTCTCGCGGCGCTTCTCGATCAGGATTATTTGCGCTACGCCGTCGCGCGCATCGCAGCGGCTCGCGATCGAATATCGGCGATCGCCACCGACAACGATCTGTCGCCGCTCCCTTCAGGTGCAAACTTCGTAGCCGTCGACTGCGGAAAGGACGGTGCGTTCGCCGCACGTGTGCTGCAGGGGCTTCTTGCCCGGGATGTTTTCGTTCGCAAGCCAATCGCTCAGGGCCTCGACCACTGCATTCGTGTCTCGTGCGGACGGGACGAGGATTTGGCCGTCTTTGCCGATGCGCTTCCTGCCGCACTCGATGACGCGCGCCGGCAGCCGTGAAGCGCCAAATGTTCCTGACCACCTTGAAAATAAAGACAGCGCGATTGCGGACCGTTATGGGAACGGCATGACACTCGCCAACGAACTGGAATTTACCCCGCGCCAGCGCTTGTTAAGCCTCGCCGCCGTCATCGCGACAGCCTTCGGCGTCGGACTTTCTTTCGGCGTCGGCTTTCCGTTGACGGCACTGACGTTCGACGCATGGCATCAGCCGAAATGGATAATAGGTCTGGCCGGTGCCGCACCAGCCATCGCCGTGCTCTTGGCGCTTCCGCTTTTGCCCCGCGTGGTCACAAGGCTCGGGCCTGTCGCGGCGATTTCGATCGGTTGCCTGGCTGGAGCTACCGGATTTCTGGCGCTCTTTGCGTTTCCTTCGCCCTGGGCCTGGATCGTCATTCGGCTGTTGATGAGCGTCGGGTTCGCCTTACCGTGGCTTGCGGGCGAAACCTGGATCAACTCGGTCTCGCGCGAGGAAACGCGCGGGCGCGTCATCGCGGTCTATGCGATAGCGTTCTTCCTGGGCTTCTCCACCGGACCGTTCGTTCTGCAAACCATAGGGTTCGTAGGGCTATGGCCGTTCCTCGCGGGTGCAGCTGGAACGGCTGTTGCCTGCGTGCCGATCGTCCTGGCGCGGCAACTCGCGCCGGAGTTCTGTCACGACGGTTCGCGGGATTTTCGGTCGGCTTTGCGCCTCGCGCCCGCTGCGATGGCGTCCGGCTTCATCGGCGGATTTGCCGAGATCAGCAATCTATCCCTTATTCCGAACGTCGCGCTGGCAGCCGGTCGTTCACAAGCAGAGGCTCTAGCGTTCCTGAGCACGATGACCGCCGGAGGCATCTTCCTGCAATTTCCGATTGGCTGGCTTTCCGACAAGATATCGCGGTTCGCGGTGACGGTGTCGCTGGCCGTCGCCTTTATCGTCCTGGTGCTGATGCTGCCGATGGTATTGACGACGACGGTTGCCTCGGGTGTGGTTGTCTTCTTTCTCGGCGGCGTGATCCTCGGCTTCTACACATTGGGGCTTGCCGTCGTCGGCGAGCGTGTCGGCGCCGCTGATCTCGCGGCAGCCAATGCCGCCTTCCTCGTCATGTATCAAGCGGGAGCCATCCTCGGACCGCTCGCCGCGGGCGTTGCGATGACGACGTCGCCTGTCACCGGCTTCGTCGCGACTATGGTCGCCCTGATGGCCGTTTGCATCGCTGCGGTCTTTGTCCTCGAACGCGGCGAGCGCCGCCGCACTCGAAATTGACCAGTTCGTCCGACAACACGACGTGGTTAACAGATTGTTTGCGTGCGCGCGCTAGCTTGCAAGAATGGAAACGGCGCTGACTTCGTGCATCTGCTCAGCCCGGCGCAAGGTGGGTGTATGATGCGACCAGTCCTGTCCTTCTTCTCTGTGCTGGCCCTTGGCGCTATGACGGCCGCCGGCCTCATAGCGTTGCTACCGTGGCTTTCGGGGCATGCGCCAGCCGGCGTCAAGGCCGTGACGAGCGGTCTCCAGTTCGACTCCGTGATGTTCGGCTTGGTCTTCGGGCTGATGCTCGGCTCGCTCGGCCGCTACAACTGGGCCGATATCCCGCGTCGCGTGGTGACGTGGTTCCTCGTGCGCGAACGCCAGTTCTTCTACTATTCGCTGATAGCGATCTGCGCGGGCGTTCTCCTTTATTATTGAGTGCCGCATAAAAAAAGGGCGGCCATCGCTGACCGCCCCAAAGTCCCTCGAATAATCGTACCGCGTCAGACCGAGTAGTACATGTCGTACTCGACCGGATGCGGCGTCATCTCGTAGCGCATGTTCTCTTCCATGCGCAGCGCGATGTAGGCGTCGATCATGTCGTCGTTCATCACGCCGCCGGCTTTCAGGAAGTCGCGATCCTTATCGAGGCTGTCGAGAGCTTCGCGCAGCGAGGCAGCGACCGTCGGAATCTTTGCGAGTTCTGCCGGCGGCAGATCGTAAAGGTTCTTGTCCATCGCCGGACCCGGATCGATCTTGTTCTGAATGCCGTCGAGCCCGGCCATCAGCATCGCCGTGAACGCGAAGTAGGGGTTGGCGCCGGGGTCCGGGAAGCGGACTTCGACACGCTTTGCCTTCGGGTTCGTGACGTGCGGAATGCGGCACGATGCCGACCGGTTGCGCGCCGAGTAAGCGAGCAGCACCGGCGCTTCATAGCCCGGCACGAGCCGCTTGTAGGAGTTCGTCAGCGGGTTCGTGAAGGCGTTGATGGCCTTGGCGTGCTTCAGGATGCCGCCAATGTAATAGAGGCACATCTGCGACAGGTCGGCGTACTTGTCGCCGGCGAACATCGGCTGGCCGCCCTTCCAGATCGACTGATGCACGTGCATGCCCGAACCGTTGTCGCCGAAGATCGGCTTCGGCATGAACGTCGCCGTCTTGCCGTAGGCCTGCGAGACGTTGTGCACGACGTATTTGTAGATCTGCATGTGGTCGGCCATCATGATCATGGGGCCGAATTTGACGCCGAGCTCGTGCTGAGCCGCAGCGACCTCGTGGTGGTGCTTTTCGACGGCGACGCCCATCTCGGACAGCACCGAAAGCATCTCGGAGCGAATGTCCTGAGCGCTGTCGATCGGTGGAACCGGGAAATAGCCGCCCTTGACGCGCGGACGGTGGCCGAGGTTGCCCATCTCGATATCCACCGACGAGTTGGTCGGCAGCTCGCTCGAATCGACCTTGAATCCGACCGAATACATATCGGTCGAGAACTTGACGTCGTCGAAGATGAAGAATTCGGCTTCGGGGCCGAAATAGACTTTGTCGCCGAGCCCGAGCGACATCATGTAGGCTTCGGCCTTCTTGGCGATCGATCGCGGATCGCGCTCGTAGGGCTGCCCAGTGGAAGGCTCAAGAACGTCGCAGAAAATCGCGACCGTCGTCTGCGCGAAGAACGGATCGATGTGCGCCGATGTTGGATCGGGCATCAGCGTCATGTCGGAAGCTTCGATCGACTTCCAACCGGCGATCGACGAACCGTCGAAGGCGTAGCCGTCAGCGAAGACACTTTCGTCGATACAGCTGACGTCGGCCGTGACGTGCTGCATCTTGCCCTTGGTGTCCGTGAATCTCAAATCCACGAACTTGGCTTCCTTGTCCTTGATGAATTTCAGGACATCACTTGCGTTCTTCATAGACACTCCCTGTCCGGTCATTGGTTCTAACTCACGCAAGCCGGCCGGCCCGACTTGTCATCCCAAGTCTGGCCCACGCCGCCCGCCTTCAGATTGCGTCGCGCCCGGATTCCCCCGTGCGGATGCGAATAGCGTCCTCGATCGTCGAGATGAATATCTTTCCATCGCCGATGCGGCCGGTCTTCGCGGCCTTTTGAATGGCCTCGACCGCCTTGTCGAGCATGTCGTCGCTCAAGACGACCTCGATTTTCACTTTGGGGAGAAAATCGACGACGTACTCGGCGCCGCGATACAGCTCGGTGTGACCTTTCTGGCGGCCGAAACCCTTGGCTTCGATCACCGTGATGCCCTGTAACCCGATTTCCTGTAGCGCTTCCTTCACCTCATCGAGCTTGAAGGGCTTTATAATCGCTTCAATCTTTTTCATTCTCGCCCCTTGGATCATGGACAGCATGTTGATCGCGACCCACGCCAGCCCAGTGGCCGACAAGCTAGCAGAGGCCGTGCCACTCATGGCGCCCTTCGAGAACACCATATATGTCAGCGACTTAACGCGGGTCTGCGCTCCGGAGGACCGGCCGCGCACGTCTTATAAGCCTAAAAAAAGTGCTGTCTGCTTGAATTTAGGGCGGCGCTCGCGCGGTTCGGTAAACCTCGGACGTTCGCAGCAGATCTTGGCGCACCTTGTAGATCAGAAAGCGCGCGGCGCATACATCGGGACCACGACATGAATGAATTGCTGACGACGTCGCAGATGGCCGAGGCCGACCGTTTGGCCGTGGTGGCCGGCAACGCGAGCCTCAACCTGATGGAGAACGCCGGCCGTGCCGTCGCCGATGCGACAATGGAGCTGGCCGCCGAATTGGCGCGTCCGAGCGCCCGCATCTGCGTTCTTTGCGGCCCCGGCAATAACGGCGGCGACGGCTTCGCGGCAGCACGGCACCTGCGCGATCGCGGTTTCGATGTGCGCGTCTTCCTTCTCGGCGACCGCGCAGCCTTAAAGCGTGATTCTGCGGAGATGGCCCGGCGCTGGCCTCTCCCGATCCGACCGGCGACGCCCGACGCCTTGCAAAGCATGAACATAGTGATCGACGCGCTTTTCGGTGCCGGACTGTCGCGTCCCCTCGATGGCGATGCGGCCGAACTGGTCACGGCAGTCAATGAAAGCGGCATTCCGGTCGTTGCCGTCGACGTCCCGAGCGGCCTCAATGGAACGACTGGCGAGAGCCACGGGCCGGTCATTCAGGCGCACAAGACGATCACGTTCTTCCGTCGAAAGCCGGGCCACCTGCTCATGCCGGGCCGCTCTCTCTGCGGCGAGGTCATCGTCGCGCAAATCGGCATTCCGGAGAGTGTGCTCGACGTATTGAAGCCGGTGGCGCGCGAGAATTCTTCCGCACTCTGGCTCACGCTTTATCCCTGGCCGAAAAACGGCGGCAACAAATACGATCGCGGTCATGCCGTCGTCGTGTCCGGACCGCCGCAGCAAGCCGGCGCGGCGCGGCTCGGCGCGCGCGGGGCGTTGCGGATCGGAGCCGGTCTGGTGACGCTTATCGGCGCGACGGCATCGACAGCGATCAACGCCGCGCATGTTAATGCGATCATGGTACGCGCCGTCTCGGGCACCGAGGGACTTCAGGAATTCCTTAGCGACGTCCGCCGCAATGCCGTGCTCATCGGACCGGGAGCTTCAGTCGGAGCCGAAACTGTTGCGGACGTATTGTCGATCTTGAAATCGTCCGCCGCCGTCGTGCTCGACGCCGATGCGCTGACATCGTTTGCAGGCGATAGCGATACCGGCACTCGCACCGAATCCGGCATCGGCTTTCTAAACCGGAACGGCGAGCAACCTGCGAGCCCCGACGCACTCTTCGCCGCAATAAAGGCGCGCTCAGCCCCGGTCGTCATTACGCCGCACGAAGGCGAATTCAAGCGGCTCTTTGGCGATCTTCAAGGTTCGAAGCTCGATCGCGCACTGCATGCCGCCGAGCTATCAGGCGCCATTGTCATTCTCAAGGGCTCCGACACGGTCATTGCCGCGCCCGATGGGCGGGCGGCGATCAATGCCAACGCGCCGCCGTGGCTTGCGACGGCGGGTTCAGGCGACGTGCTTGCCGGTTTCGTGTTGGGTGTTTTGGCGCAGCGTATGCCGGCGTTCGAAGCCGCGTGCGCGGCGGTCTGGCTGCACGGCGAATGCGGCGGGCAATTCGGCGTCGGCCTGATCGCCGAGGATCTGTCGGAGACGTTGCCCGATGTCCTGCATCGTCTCTACCGTTCCGTGCGCCGCTAGACCCTGCCTGCTTGCTTCAACTGAACATCGGCATGCAGGAACGCCTCGACCTCGGGCGTCGCCGGTGGGCTTATTTCTGAAACGCCGAGCAGCGCCATGAGGCGCGCGATCTCGACGAACTTTCGCTCTTTGCGGTCGTAGAGCCCGCCCTTGAACAACGCGCGAGCCGCGACTTGGCCATCGCGCGGCCCACCGTCGATGACAAACGTCTGCTCCATGACGACGAGACTGGCATCCCAGCACAAAAGCTTCGTATCGAGCCGAAATTTTTGGAACGGACGCAACTCGCGCTGAAAGCGGATCGTGATGGCGCTGGCGATTGGCGTCCATTTATGGCGCAACACCTCGCGCCACAGGCCGGATCGCACCATGACGTCCAACCGCCCGAGATCCATCAACGTCAGATAGCGGCCGTTGTTCAAGTGAAGGGAGAGATCGAGGTCGTGCAGCCAAACGCGAAAGCTGAGCTGGGACGTGTCGCGTGGCAGATCGAGATGGCCACGCCTGTGCGCGGTCAACAGCAACCAAATCAGCCTGATCCAGAGATTCATGAGTCTCTCTCCGAAGCGAGCCTTCTCGATTTATGTCGGCTTGACCTATAGGTCAAACGGGCCGACGGTCGCGGCTGGATTTCGCCATTGCCCGCCGCCGGGCCACAATGGCACCTTACGATTGCGCGGCGGTGAATCGAGGGTGCCGTCGGCGGGAAAAGGTTCACGGCAGGAATGATGATGCGGGCGACTCGCTTGGCGCAGATTTTACTCGCTTCATTCGTCGTGGCGAACGGCGCGATGGCTGCCGAAAGCGGCATGCAGCAGCCGTCCCAGGTCGAGGAAGGAGCGGCCGAACTCGTCCGAGGCGATGTTGCTAAGGCCATTGCATCCTATACCGACGCGCTACGCGACACGGGCCTTGCCAACGACCGACGCGCCACCATCCTGAACGATCGGGCTGTAGCCAACGCCCGTCTCGGACAAACCAAGCTGGCGCTTGAAGACTACAATCATGCCGTCGAATTGTTTCCGGAATACCCTGTCGCCTACAATAACCGCGGCAATCTGCTTCTCACCATCGGCCAGTTCGGCGAGGCCATCAAAGATTTCGATCGGGCCGTGCTGCTGGCGCCGGGTTATGCTGCGGCCTATTCCAATCGCGCCAACGCCAAGATGAAACTCGGCAAGCCCGCCGGTGCGATCGTCGATTTCACCAAGGCGATCGAATTGATGCCCGCCAGCGCGCCGCCCCTTTCCGGCCGCGGTCTCGCATATTTCGCAATTGGTAAGCCGCATGCCGCCATCCGCGATTTTTCACGCGCAGTCAGCGCTGACGCCCGCTTTGCGTCCGCCTATCGCAACCGTGCCGAAGCGCGCATGGCCGTCGGCCAGCGAGACGAGGCGATAGAGGATTTATCTCGCGCGATCGCCTTCGACGTCAACAATACGGAACTTTACGTCGTTCGCGGCTATGCCTATCTGCTCGCCGGCAATACTGCTTCCGCACTCAAGGACTTTTCCCACGCCATCGAGCTTGACGGCAAATCGAGCAGTGCCTTCGAGGGGCGCGGCCTCGCCAACGGGCTCGCCGAGGCATTTGACGACGCCTTCGCCGATCTCAACCGCGCCATTGAATTGGACCCGCGCTCGCCTGTCGCTTATGCCTTCCGCGCCGTCGTCTACAAACAGAACGGTCAGCCGGACGTCGGTGCCAAGGACGTCGAAACCGCCATCAAGCTCGATCCGAATTCTCCTGAGGCGCTATGGGCTCGCGGTGAAATCGCCGAGGCGAGCGGCCAAGCCGATACGGCAATCGCCGATTTAAGACACGTGCTGCAATTGAAGCCGAGCTGGCAATTCGCGGCCGATGCATTGAAGCGTCTCGGCGCGCCTGTCGATGATGGCGATGACAAGCCGCAACCGTCGCTCAATATCGCTAAATGGCATGTTTTCCAGCACGGCAAAACCTACGTTGCGGTCAGCGACGACTATGGGCAGATCCGCGTGCCGCTCGAAATGATCGGCGACGGATTGCCGAAGCTTCTCGAATGGGAAGTCAAGGCTCCTCCATATGCGAACTACGGCATCCTGCGCTTTTCGGGCGGTCGGGTGCCCGGCAAGAATGGCCCCGAAGAAACGGAGCTGGCGGCCATCATCGATATCACGGCCGGCAAGGTCATCGCGATCCAACCCCATCGTCAGGGCGCGCGCGTCGCAACTTGGACGTGGGACGGCGATCACCTGCAGGTCGCGAGCGTCGACGGTGTGACCGACGAATATCAGCTTCGTCCGATGGCCGTGGCCGTCGTCGGGGCGTCGCAACGTCGTGCCAACGGAGCACCAACGGGGCAGGCTTGGGCGCCCTGGGAACAACCGTTCGGCGCGCCGGCATCTCGCCCTGAGCCGCGTCAACGGCGCTATTCCAAACCGAAAACGATTTTCGATTTTTTGTTCGGGAACTAAATTCGTTCAGGCGCAAAAGCTGGAGCTGATCCAGCTCGTCGCTTGCTGCATATGAACGCGTAAAGAATTCCGGAAGAGGTTGACTAATTCTGAATGCGCGCTTTTGAAACGTGGTAAGCGCGCGGATTTCATTGCAGAAAAAGGCGATATGACGACAGTATGAAATTGCGTTGTGAAGGATATCGGCTTCGCAACACTGACATTTCCATTAACGGTTCGGCATCTTTCGAAGTAGTATGCCCGGCATAAGGGCTCCGCGTAGCGTAATGGAGAGATTGATGTTGGTTGCACGAATTTTGGCGGTGGCGATGCTCGCCGTCTTTCCAGCCGTTCCGGCAATGGCAAAGTCGGTTAAATCCAATATCCAGGTGGCGGACGCCGCAGATGCGTCGTCGGGGACGACGACATATTTCGGATCAAGCGCGCAGGCACCACGGTCGGAATCGGAACATGAACAGCGCGCCGAAGCTGCAAAGCCAAAGCCGAAACCTATTCAGCGGCCGACGTTAACCGCAACGGTCGACCAGGCAAGCCAGAGGATGGTGGTCAAGGTCGATGGCGAGACGCGCTATAGCTGGCCCGTCTCCACGGGGGTCGCCGCCTTCCCGACGCCAAACGGCTCCTTCCGTGCGCAATGGACGTCGAAGATGTGGTATTCGCGCAAATACGATATGTCGCCAATGCCTCATGCCGTTTTCATTAACGGTGGTGTGGCGGTCCACGGAACATATCATACCGGCTCGATTGGAAGTCCCGCATCGCACGGCTGCATTCGCCTTTCGACGGCCAATGCGAAGACCTTCTACAATCTGGTGCAAAAGCACGGACTGAGCAGAACGCGCGTGACCGTCATCGGCAAGCCGCACTGGCGCGGTGGGTCGGAGATCGCGAGCCGCGATCGTGACCGCAAACGCTATGCCGACAACGATGATAACGACAGCGGCTTTTGGGGCGACAGCTGGGGCAATGACTCGGATTCAGCCTTTGCGCCGAGCTTCACCAGGAAAAAATACCGCGACGGATATGCCGATCGCGATGGCCGTCGAGTGAAAGCTCGCCAACGGAAAAATGGCGATTATGCTGATCGTCGTGCCCCGCGGCGCGGCTATTACGGTCAGTACGGTTATTACGCCGATGGCTACTGAGAAATTCGCCGACTAAAGTTGAAATACGGAAAAGGCCCGGGGACTCCGGGCCTTTTCATTTCATCAGAATGGATTCCACGTCGGCCGCTGCGTGAACCGCACGTAACCGACGTTGGCGCCAAGCCGCACGCCGACGCCCGAGCGGATTGGTGCCATGATCACCGGACCACCCTTCAGCAAAGTCAGACCGACGCCGCCGACGAAATACGCCGACCCGTCGATACCGGTGAAGTTGCGGTAAAGGTCATCCGCTCCCTGCATGCGATAGATCAAGAACAAGGTTCGTGACCCCGACGCGCCGAAGTCGGTGCCCAGCGACGGCCCATGCCAGTACACTTTCCGCACGTCTCGTTCGGAGCGCATGTAGAGCGTGCCTTGACCGAAGCGAAGACCGGCAAGGAAAGCGCCGCCGCCTTCGGTTCCCAGAACGTAAGCCGTCGGCCGGCCCATCTGCTTGAAAGCATGCTCGATGACGCTCGCAAGATTGGTCGAGATTGTGCCGAAGAAACCGCGCGAGGCATCGCGAATTTCATCGATCGTATAACCGTCCTGCGCGAGCGGCGGTAGCGCCGGAGATCTGTCCGGTTCTCTCATCGCGAGATTGGGTGCGACGTAGGAGTCGTTCGGTTTCGTATCGGCGGTCCATGCCGGTGTGGCCGGCGCGGGCTTCGATGCAACCGAGGGCGGCGTCACGCGCTTCGTAGGAGAGGTTGCCGGCCGAACGGGCTTCTCGGCGTTCGGTTTCGGCGCGGCGGCCATTGGTTTTGGCGTTGGCGCAGACACCGGCGCTTGCGGTTCCGCCTCGGCGATTTTTTCATCGAGGCGCCGCAGCATATAGTCGGACTTCGCCTTGATGACCTTGTTGAGCTCGGCGGCAGCCGCTTTCACTTGCTCGAGTTTGGCGCAATCGGGCTGGGTGCCGTCGGGAACACGCCCAAGCGAGTCGACGGTGAGCAGCAAATCGCTGCTTTTCTTGTCCAAGGCGTCGAGCGTCGAATCCTGAATCGCGTCGAGCGCCGTGTTTTCGTAGGCGTCATCGCTGAGCTTCTTTGCTTCTTTGTAGCGGCGCAGGCGCTCCTGCAGCTTCGGCTGGGCCTCAAGCGTCAGCGCTCGTAGGCTCGCTCCAGACTGATCGACGGCTGTCGCAAAATCTTTCGCGGTGCAGGTGGGCGTCTCAGCCGCGGACGCCACGAGCGGGAGTGCGATTGCGGCAGCGATGAAAGCAATGACCGATCGCATCAGGCTAAGTCTCCAGGACGGTCCACGAGAAATGCTCGACAAGCATACGTCCTGCCGGCGGCGACTCAACCACATCTTATTTACGGCCGTGGCAGCGATTTGGCCGCGAGGCGGGCCATGAAACGCGCCGTGTCGACGACCACGCGCGTGTGCAAGCCCGATCCGATATGTTCGATGCCGTCCTCAGCGGTCACTTCGAATGTCAGCTTGCGCCCGTCGACGGCTTTGAGCGTTGCCGTCGCCGTGACAGTGAGGCCTATCGGCGTAGGCGCCGAGTGCGTCACATCGAGGTGCATACCAAGACTCTGGTGGCCTTCGGGAAGCTGCGCTTCGACGCAATCGACTGCTGCCGCTTCCATCACCGCAATCAGCATGGGGCTCGCGAAAACCGGAGCATCGCCGCTGCCGACGGTTGTGGCAAGCCGCTGTTCCGTCACCAGCGCGCTCGCCGATCCGATGAGGCCGATACGCAGTTTCGAGAGATCCGCCATTGCCCGCTCCTTTGTCGCCACCCGCCCATAACGGGCAAGGCGACCAGGAGCAAATGGATTTCAAAACATGAGAATCGCCATGCCGCTATAAACGGCTTGCCGCCGGAGTTTGGTAAATCATGTTTGAAGCATCAATGCGGAATCTGTTCCAGCAGCCCTGGAAGCACCGTTCCGGAAGGCCCGATTTCGGCGATTGCAGCGGCGCAACTCTCGTCGGCGATAACCTTGCACTGGCTCGGATTGTCAGCAATCGCGCAGAGCTTCAACCTGTTCCAGGCTTCGCGGATTTTTGTCGCTTGCGTCGTGAAGCTTTGCAGGTCGGCCCCGGTATAGATCGCGTTGATCTGCGAAACCTTATCGGTCGCCTTGGTGCCGGTGCAGACCTCGACCGCACCGAGGGCCTGACCATAACGGGACCCCACGTCCTTTGGTGTCATCTCAGAGACGGCCGCGCGCGTCGCGGCGATCGCCTCCTTGGAAGGGTCGGCTGATGCTGCTTCGCTGCCGGCGAATAATAACATTGCCAGACAAAGGTAAAAGCAACGGCTTGGCTTTGCTGTCGCTGGCATTGGGCTCTCCAGTTTTTTAGCGGGTTATATTCGGGCTTCGAAATAAATCGCGAGCAATAGCGGAGGTCGTAGGGCGGCCGGGGCAGCGGCGACGCATAAAGCTCGCGACGAGATGCAAGACGGGAACCCGGCGTATACTTTTTCGTAAGTACAAATGTTTCGTGTTTCAGCAAGAATGCCAGAAGCTTATATCTTTGCCGGAATGGGCAGTCCGGAGTAGAACGATCACGTTACTCACTTGCCTATAGGCGTCAGCGTCGCAGAACCCGCGACGGTCCGGGCGTCATTGCCGTCCAAGGAGACTTCAGATGATCTCTCGTATTTTACTTTCTGCAACGGCGCTTGCTGCCGCCGCTATCATAAGCGCCGGTCCGAGTTCGGCGCTTACCGCCAAGGAGTGCAGCGTTAAATACCAGGCTGCAAAGGCCGCAGGTACTTTGAATGGCAAGACGTGGGGCGAGTATCGGAAGGCGGAATGCGCCGGTCCGGCGGCGGCCACGGAAACGAAGACTGAAACTAAGAGCGAAACTAAGCCCACTGTAAAGCCATCCACGTCGACAGCTGCTTCAGGCGCCGTATTCCCAAGGTCGATCGACTCCAAATACTCGAAGGAGTCGGCAGGTAAGGCTCGCATGCACACCTGCCTCGACCAGTACAAGGCGAACAAGGCCTCGAACGGTAACGGCGGCATGAAGTGGATTCAGAAGGGCGGCGGCTACTACAGCAAGTGCAACGCGGCGCTCAAGAGCTAGTGCATTAGCCGCGCGCCGGCTTCGGGATTAAAATATCAAAGGCGAGGCGCAAGCCTCGCCTTCTTTGTGATTGAGAGAATGGTGCTTTAGCGCTTCAAGCCCTGGTCGCGCTGCCAAGCCAGAAAGATCGCAGTTACCAACGCCGTCAGAAGCATCGTGCCGAGGATGGCCGGCTGGCGCATGAACGACAACCAGACGTCGAACCCGTTTACCCAGCCGCCTCGGCCCGTCAGCACATTGTTCAAGACAAGGATGACCAAGGCGACCAACGAGGTTAGCGCCGTCGCGATGGCCGCCTCGACTGCTCGTTTTGTCAGGCGCGGCACAGAAATGGAATTACGGCCGATGGCGAGTTGAGTCCGGTCCGACATGAATGCGCTCCGTCGTTAGTTCCGCGAAGGGGCGCGGCGATGACCATCGAGCCCCGATTTATTCTCCCTATCTAGCAGATTCGCCGCATCAACGTGGCAAGGACGCGGCGAACGCGGCTTTTGGGCTTATGCATTCGATGACGTTATCAATTGTCGCCGCCTGCAGCTTTGCCGCGCTCCGCACATTTTCCGCTGCGCTCGGCGGCCGTTGCAGCGCTAGGGCGGCTGCCAAAAATCCGCAAAACCGCCATAGGCACGCTGGAGCTTTGCGAGATACCGTCGGCGCGGCGGGAGCAAACGCAGCCAAAGTGGAGACATGTCATGTTGAAGAGCATAGCGCTCACATTGCTGCTGATCGTCCTCGCATTTGCGGGCTACGTCGCCATGCAGCCCGCCGTCGGAACCGTGACGCGCTCCGCTACGATTGCCGCGCCGCCGTCGGCCGTCTTCCCGCACATCAACGATTTGCATAAGTGGCAAGACTGGTCGCCTTGGGCGAAACTCGATCCAAATGCGAAGACGACGTTCGACGGACCGCAGTCCGGTGTCGGCGCCGCATTCGCGTGGGCCGGTAACAGGGAGATTGGCGAAGGCAAAATGACGATCGCCGAGAGTAAGCCCGATGAGTACATCAAAATGAACATCGACTTCGCGAAGCCGTTTGCCAGCACGAGTTTCGCGGAATTTCAGCTGAAGCCGGACGGAGCGGGCACCAACGTAACCTGGTCCATGACCGGCGACCGGCCGTTTTTCGTCCGCGCCATGTGCATCATCTTCAACGGCGACAAGATGGTCGGCGATATGTTCGAGAAAGGTCTTGCGAGTCTCGGCAACGCGGCCACGAGTATATCTCAGCCTTAAGGCGAGTGGCTTCAGCGTCGAGGTGTCATGGCGGGAGAGCGGCAATCTTCCGCAACATGGCTGTTACTCGGACGCTGAAGGGCGTGGACGAGAAAGCGCGCTTGTCCGGGGTAATTTGATTACTATGTTTTTTCTTACCTGCAGTCGCGCTTACTGAACCGCGCTATATGGCGAGCAATCGTCCAAATCGGCGAAGTAAGGGCGGAGTCTGGTTTTTGTGCCTGGGCTTCGCACTGACCTGGGGGCGTAAATCCTTTATTCGGGAGATAAAGTCATGTCGCGCATACAACGTGCGATCTTCGGCGGCCTGTCTGCGGCGCTGATTGGTTTCGCCGTGCCGGCGAGTGCCGCTCCGGGCGGTCTTGCGACAGCTCAACCGGCGACCTCGAGCCAGTTGACCCTTATCGGTCATCGGGGTGGCGGAGGCGGGCACCACCACGGCGGTGGCGGCGGAGGAGGAGGGCATCACTACGGCGGTGGTGGTGGTCACTATCGTGGCGGCTGGGGACATGGCGGACATGGCCATTTCCGTGGCGGTTACTACGGTTTTTGGGGCGGTGGTTATTACCCCTACTATGATGGTTACTACGATGACGGCTACGGTTACGGCTACGACACTTGCTACTATAGCCGCAGGCTGCGCGCGCGTGTGTGCCCGGACTACTAAGGCAGTTGCCAGATACGAGTTTCAATAACAGCAACCTGGGAAGCGGGGCGCCATCGCGTTCCGCTTTCTTGCGACAGTCAACGGCTCTGGGGGAGACCGTGCAGCTTCCAAATGGAGCGACACATGAAGCCCTTCAGCCTTCTCGCTTTCGCCGTCGCGGTGATTGCCTTTTCATCGGATGGCGCGCGAGCCGATACGATCTTCGACGTCGAGCACGCTCGCGCCAACTACCGGGCTGGACACGTCAGTGAAAGCGACGTCGAGTATTTGCGACGCTGGGGTGTCCCCAGCGGCTATTACCCGGCCTCACGGGCCTACTTCGGTCCGCAACGGCGTGTGTACCTAAGAAAACGCCATTGGCACGGGCGACGCTGGTAGGCCGATCAAAACTGTCAGCTGCTGCTGCATACCGCACGAAATCCCGATCTCGCGTGGCTGACACGCACCTTCTTTCTAACCCGAAACCCGTTTCATAAATTCCATCGCCGCGTGGGGCGCGCGCACCTTGCCTTCGTGGATAAAGAACACGAACGTATCGCGCGGCGTGCGTTCTGGCTTGGCGTCACGATCGACGATCGGTAGATCGCTTGGCGTGCCGCCCGCAGCCCACGTCTCGGCACGCTTGACCCATTCGCCGAGAACCTTCGGCGGATACGCAGTAGGAATGTCGTCCTTGCCCGTCTGCAGACGCGCATAAACGAAATCGCCCGTGACGTCGGCGATGGCCGGGTAACTAGCGTGGTCGGCGAACACCACCGCGATGGACTTCTTGCGGACGAGGGCGATGAACGCCGGCGTACAAAATGACGCGTGACGCACCTCAACCGCGTGACGCAAACCTCGGCCACCGAACTTTTCGGGAAGCAGATCGAGAAATGCGCCGAAGTCGGCCTCATCGAATTTTTTTGTCGGTGCAAATTGCCAGAGCAGGGGCCCAAGCTTGCCGCCGAGCTCGGTCACGCCGGAGTCCAGAAATCGTGCGATCGAATCGCCAGCACCCGCGAGCTCCCGCCGATTCGTTGCGTAGCGTGGTCCCTTGAGGGTGAACATGAATTCGTCAGGCGTGTCATTGGCCCAGCGTGCGAACGTCTGGGGTTTCTGCGTGCTGTAGTAGGTGCCGTTGACTTCGATCGTCGGAAGGTGATGGCTCGCGTAGTGCAATTCCTTGGCCTGCACGAGATCGTCGGGGTAGAAAACGCCGCGCCAGGGTTCGAAGGTCCAGCCTCCGATTCCCGCGCGAATCCTGCCGCCCTTGGCGGTTTCGCCACCTTTCGTTGCGGCGTGCGCGGGTTCACTACGCTTGCGGGGCATCGACGCCTCCCATTTTCCGGCCATGCTTGCAGAGTAGCGGAAACGCAGTGGCGTTGCGATGAAAGCACGATCGCGGCGCGAATCGGGGCATATCCGCGGCGTCACAGCGCATAGATACGCAATAACCACAGCTAAACTTCGGCGTTTTTCCGCCGATCATTTATCATTTCTGGCTCGCTAGAGAGCAACCGGGGTAGGCTCGCGAATTGGATCAATCCGGCAACATGAGCGCCGAGGGAATGGATCAGACGGCTGATCTCACGACTGCCGGCTTCGCGCGCTGGAGCGGGACGACGAAGCGCGAGCGCAATTTCTGGATCGCGCTGGGCTGCGCCGCGATCCTGCATGCCTCATTTTTCGTTGGCGCAATCGCCAGCAAGCCAGAACGTCTTGGCGATGAATCTGGAGCCGATAACGCCATCAGCGTGTCGTTGGTGACCGAAGCGGATTTGGAGAGCAAGAGCACCGTTGCCGAACCGGCCGAGCCTCCGCCCGCGCCGCCTCCAAGCCCGGCGCAGCAGCCGAAGCCCGAACAGCCTAAGCCACCCGAGCCCCAGGCGAAGCAGGAGCCGCAACCGGAGCCGCCGAAACCACCGGAGCCTGAACAGCAGCAAGCCAAGCCGGAAGATGCGCCAAAGCCGCCGGACGACACGAAACCTGCCGACAAGACCGAGCAGCAAGTCGCCAAGGTGGAAGATCCGAAGGCGGAAGACGACGCCCCGGACCTGTTTTCTCTGCAGGATGAAAATCCTGCCAACATGAAAAGCGCGCCGAAACCGAAGCCCAAGCCGAAGACTGAGACCAGCAAATCATCGGCGAGCAAATCGTCGCCAAAACGGCAAAAGCGGATGTCGTCGCTTGATCTGTCGACGCCGCAGAGCATGATGCAGCCGTCGTTCGGCGGCGGCCACGCTGCAGCGTTCCAACGGCCGCCGGGTATCACGCGATCGGGACTGAATGATGCTTTCGCGCGCGCGGTGATCAAGGCGCTTCAGCAGACGATGCCGCAACTGTCCGATGTGCTTGGCCGCGTCACGGTCAGAATATTTTTGTCTGAAAGCGGCAACGTAATCGATGTGAAGCTGCTTGCCGGCGCTAAGAACTCGTCGCTCAATCAGGACGTGGTCTTCGCGGCGAGGCAGACGAGTTATCCGATCCCGCCGGCGGGTTCTAATGTCGCCGACAGGACCTTCATGGTGACGTACATCTACGATTGATGTGGAGCGATCTTATTCGAGACCACAAAACTACCGTTGGCCTGCATCCTGGGTTGTGGTCGATGCGGCGCCGAGCTTCATCGGCGTATATTCGGGCGATTCACGGCGGCAGGCGCCGAGTGCCAGCGTTGCAAGACAAATTCCGAGGACTGCGTATTTCATGGTCATTTCTCCCGTTCAGATTGCGACTGCCATAGTCGGAAATATTTAAAATTCCCTGACATTGAACGTCGCGACGCCGTTCTTGTTCCATAGGGAGACGAGCAGGCGATAGACGCGAATTGCGTCCTGCTGCGTCTAGCTGCCGGATATTGCGCTGGCGCAACTAAACTCCGCCGCAGCATAACCATTCTGCGGCCGCGATTGAGGAGTGGCGTCGGCTTCGAGTTTGACAACTTCAAGCGGGTGACGGCCATGACGTTTCGACTTCAACATCCCGCCCTCATCCTCGCGGCACTCGGTGCCGTATCGGGTATGCTCGGCACGACCTTTCTTGGTGCAGGTTATGGCGAAGCTCCCGCTCCGGGCGTCTACATGGTGCTCGCCGGATTATGGTTCGGCTTGGTGATCGGCTTTGCGGTTTGGCGCTGGGGCGAAGCTTCTTGGGTAGCCGTCGCGACCGCAGTTCTCGTGACTTGGATCGGCTGGGAAGCAGCAGTCAATGTCGCCTTGCAGATCGATCGGCCTTGGCCCGAGGCGATCTCGATCGCGAGCACCTATAAATCTTATCTGACCAGCTTCGTGGCTGGTGCGGTTGGCGCCTCCATCACGTGGGCTGGGGCTGCCGCACGTGTGTCGTCGCTTCAACGCATTTCGGCGGCAGCGACGACCGTCGCGACAGGCGCCCTGTTCGGCCTGCTCCTGCCGGCTACAAATCACTTCGACAGCGGCCTGGTTTTGCTGCTGCCCTGGCAGATGGCCGTCGCGGCGATGATAGGTTTCAACATGTCTTCGCTGCGGAAGCCGCGTCGGCCCGATCACAGCGTGCTAGCGGCCTGACGCGAGAAAGCCCGATAGCAGCCGGGCCGCGTCTTGGACGCCGGCCCCTACACGATCTCGCTCGCACTCTCGGTCGTCGACGTTTAATATCGGCTACAATTGACGAAGGAGAAGCCCGATGAGGCCGCGTTTGTGGACGAATGCGAAACGCGCCGTCGCTCTTGCTGCTGCGACTCTGGTCGTTGCCGGTGTCGCGCATGCCGATACCGTGTCTGATCAATCCGCAGGCACGATCGGAGAACTCCTGAAGTCCGGTTGGGAAGTCGCAGGGTACTCGAGCAACTCGGACAATCGCTCGACTTTCATCCTGTTCAAGAATCCGGCTCAGTCATATCTTGTTCAATGCCTCGCCGGCTACGACGTGACGCGCGCGCCGCGAGTCTTCCAGAACTGCTATCGATTGAAGTAAGCGTCTTCGCGAGCGGCGGCGACGGAAGGGGAGGGGGATGCATCAGCCGGGGCGCCTGAGCCGGGTGGCGTGGACGATCGTCGGACTATTGTGGGTCGTGGCGACGCTCAACTACCTCGACCGGCAGCTCGTCGTCACGATGCCCGGACCGATCAAAGCCGACCTTGGCATCGGCAACGAGCGCTTCGGACTGCTCTCCTCGGTGTTCCTTTGGGTCTATGGCATCTGCTCGCCGATAGCCGGCTACGTTGCGGATCGCGTCGGCAAGCGGCCCGTCATCATCGCGAGCCTCCTCATATGGTCGGCGGCGACGTTCGTCACCGGCGTGGTGCATTCGTTTGAAGGTATGCTCATTGCCCGCGCCACGCTCGGCGTCAGCGAAGCATTCTATATGCCGGCGGCCGTGGCGCTGATCGTCGAATATCATCGTGGGTCCACGCGCAGCCGCGCTACGGGGCTGCATCTGAGCGGCGTCTACGCCGGTTCGGTCCTGGGTGGCCTCGGCGGAGCTTTCGCTGAGATGTTCGGCTGGCGTACCGGCTTCCTAATCATGGGCGCGGTCGGCGTCACCTACGCGCTTGTCCTGATGATCTTCTTTCCGCATCCGGCGAATGAGGTCGAGCAAGCCGCGTTCGAGCCGGAAGATCGCACTACGCTCGCGAGGCCGAGCGCTGGCGCGTTCTCTTCTCTGCTGACGACACGGGGCTTCCTGTTCCTGCTGGCAATGAACCTGCTCAACGGCGCCGCCTATTGGCCTGTGAGAAACTGGCTACCGGCATTCTTCCACTCCGAACTCGGCATCAGCCAGGCGTGGGCCGGTGTCTACGGGCCGATGGCCTTCAACGGCGCAGCCTTCGCCGGCATGCTGATCGCCAGCCACATCTCGGATTGGTGGTCGGTCTCGAATGCGCGGGCGCGCGCACTGGTGCCGGCAATCGGCTTCATGATCGCCGCGCCGTGCTTGTTTACCGTCAGCGCGACCAACTATGTGCCGCTCATTCTTGCGTGCGTGCTCGCGTCTGGTATGTCGCAGGGTTTCCTAGATGCCAACCTGATGCCCGCCGCGTGTACGGTGACCAGCTTCCATCATCGCGCGACGGCCTACGGGCTGTTGAACTTCGTCGGCACGACCGCCGGCGGCGTCATGACCTATGTCGGCGGCATGCTGAAAGATGAGCACGTTCCTTTCAGCACCATGTTCCAGGCGGCGAGCCTCCTGATATTCGTCGCCGGTCTTTGCCTCTTCGCGGTAAAGCCCAGAAATCGCGTTGAGCTTCGCGATCGGGTCCGTTAAGCGGGATCGGGCGCGAGGGATAGTTCTCCGTAGTTTTGATATTCGGCCAGTCTCGCAATCTCTCGGCTCAGGTCCGAGCATCGCGGCCGGTGATACAATTCGATATTGCTCAGAAATCTATCTCTACTAACGGCGTTGGGATGCTGACCCCCGTGGACGCGGCGTTCCTCCGGGCTCATCTTCTCTTTGATTTGTAGTTTGCGCGCGATGCCCTTCTCGTCGGTCACGGCGTATCCGTAATAAAAAATCGCCAAATCACGAAGGGTCGGCTCTTGAGGCCAATGACGGCCGCCTTTTTCCGGATACTGAATCGCATAGTTGTGAAGACTGCGGCTCGCCCTCAAACCCAAGTTGAGCTTCGACGTGGCTTGCCTATCGTCCTCATAATATCCGAAAGTGAATTGCTCATGCAGAGCGCGTTGGTACGTCGGCGCCTCTCCATTCCTCGGGTCAACGAAAACATAATTTCCGATGAAGTGCTGCGTTGGAGCCGTGACGGCGTTCAATTGAGCGGAATTTCCATATAGAAATTCCGTGACGTTGAGAGCCATCCGCCACGACGTGCAGCCCGCCTCGAAATCTTCAACTTCGCGATCGATCGCGGCGCTGTCGAAATAGGCGTTTCGCGTATTGTATATTTCCCACTTCGGGCAAAACTGATTGATGATCGCACGGCTGGCGTCGGTGGAATTGTAATCTATCATGATGCCATGATCGAATATAATCCGATGGTGAGCCAGCCACCACGGCAAGAGGTATTCTTCATTGTAGAAGTGGCAAATCACCGTCCACATCCGGCAGCAATCCCCCTTGCGTGAATGTTTTGCCGCGCAGCCTAAAACGATTCATCAACGGTGAATATCGCTAGATTACCGGCCGGCTCTCACCACCGGCCACGCGATAATGCCAAAGAGGATCATCGACGCCAGCACGCCGATCGAGCCGATGGCGGCAATGGGGTCACCCGCAGGTCGCCCGCTGAAGATCAGCACGAGGCCGATGATCAGAATGACAAAACTTACCTCGGCCAACCAGAAGTGCACATTCGCCAGGCGGTTCGCGGCCGTGCTGGGAAATGTGTGATAGAAAAATCCGAAAATCGCGAAGCTCACCCAGCCGAGCAACATGATGTGCGCGTGTGTCGGCATTTGCGAATGGTCTTGCGTCATGCCCATCACGAGGCCAAGCGTCATACCGAGCACGGCGTAGATAATAGCGCTTGCGAAAAAGCGGCCCGCAATTCCCGTCATGGCAATTTCTCCCTGTTAGCGCGGCGCTCGTCCGCGCTGCCCGTCATTGGTCTTCAGGCCCCAACTGGCCCCGCAACGCCGCCTTCATACGCCTGCGTTGTTTCGGCCGGTAGATCGTCCTACATCCTGGAGCTAAATCGGTAGAGGATAGGCAAAGGAGCAACGCCATGAGCAGCGTGAACGGCAAAGTTGCGATCGTCACGGGTGCGTCTCGCGGCATCGGCGCTGCCATCGCCGAGCGGCTTGCGGGCGATGGCTTCGCCGTCGTGATCAATTACGCGGCGAGCACAGGCCCGGCGGAAGCGCTTGTTCGTAAAATCGTCGAGGCGGGCGGCCGTGCTCTGGTGTTCAAAGCCGACGTCAGCGATCCGGCAGCCGTCGGCGCCATGTTCGACGCGGCAGAGAAGCAATTCGGCGGCGTCGATCTGCTGGTCAACAACGCCGGTATCCTCACTCAGTGCAAGATCGCCGACACGAGCGACAGCGATTTCGACAGCCTTCTAGCGATCAATTTGAAAGGCACATTCAACGGCATGCGCGAAGGTGCGAAACGCCTTCGCAGTGGCGGGCGCATCATCAACTTTTCGACGAGCCTCGTCGGCTCGCTCATGCCGGAATATGCAATCTATACGGCGACCAAAGCCGGTGTCGAGGCAATGACGAGCGTGCTCGCCAAGGAGATGCGCGGTCGTAACATCACCGTCAATGCGGTCGCGCCGGGGCCGACGGCGACCGATATGTTCCTCGCCGGCAGGCCGGCCGAAGTCGTCGAGCAGGTCGCCAAGATAACGCCGCTCGAACGGCTCGGTACGCCGGAGGATATCGCCAATGTCGTCAGTTTCCTGGCCAGCCCCGACGCCGGTTGGGTCAATGGTCAGACGCTGCGTGCCAATGGTGGCTACGTATAAACGCTGGCCCTCTCACGGCCCGGCCTTGGCCGCTTTGACGTAGCGTTCGTATAGCTCTTTCATCGTTTCGAGCGCCGCGGCGTCTGCCTTGTCGCCGGGGAAATTGGTCATCACGACGATGCCGGTATCGTTGCCGACATCGACGAGGATCGAAGCCAGGTTCATCGAGTTCGAGCCGTTGTGCGTCAGCAGCGGTTTGTCGGACCACGCGAATTGCGACAGCCCCCAGCCGAATGCGTAGCTGCCGCTTTTCGGCGTACCAGGCTTCGGGTTGGCGACTTCCATCGTGATGTGCGGTTGATGCAGCCGCTTCAAGGTCTCCGGCTTGATGATGGCCGGCCCGCGCTTGCCTTCGCCGGCGTTCCATCCGGCCCATGTCGCGAAGTCCTCGACGTTCATGTGCACGATGCCGGCTGGTCCGGCAACGGCCGGACCGTCAGCTGACGGTCCCCACGGACGCGGCGTGATGTTGCCCTTCGCGTCGACAGCGTGGCCGATGGCGGCGTCGTACTTTCCGAATGTTGCCTGCGGACCGAGACCGGCGGACTTAAGGCCCAGAGGCTCGAAGATCCGCGTGGTGATTAGATTATCCCAAGGTTTGCCGGAGACCTGTTCGATCATCGCGCCGACAATAATGTAGCCGAGATTGGAATAGTGGAATTGCGGAGGCTCGAAAACGCTTGGTTCGTGCGTCGTGCCCCACTCCGAGATCATGTGCTTACGATAGTCGGTAAGCGTATAATCGTAGGTATCGGGGCTGAAGTACAGTTTCATAATCTCTTCGTTGTCAGATGGAATGCCGCTCGTGTGCGACAGCAACTGCTCGAGTGTGATCGCGGCAAACTTCGGCTTGAGATTGGGAATGACCGGGCCGAGCACCTCGCCGATCGTCGAGTTCCAGCGCAACTTGCCTTCTTCGATCATCATGCCGGCGAGCGTCGCGGTCATGGCCTTGCCATCCGAGCCGAGATGAAAGCGATCGCCGAGCGTGACGGGGATGTCCGTGCCGTAGATGCGCACGCCGACGGCGCCGCTGGCGATGATCTTGCCATCTTTGACGACAGCGGCAGCGAGTGCCGGAAGTCCGTATTTGGCGCGGATCGGTTCGAGCTGATCTGAAAGCAAACCGTCGGCGCTGACCGCAGTCGAAAACGTTAAAGTGGAAACAATCGCAAGAGCGGCGGCAAGATTTCGCATAACGCGTCCTCTACATTCGGTATGCGGAGGATATCAGCTTTGCACGTCCGCGATAGCATATTCGCCACTGTGCACACCGCACTGCACGCAGCAAGATTGTTTCAAATGCTAATTAATCCGGTGCCAAATAACGCTCATCAGAATTAGGAATACTTCAGCAATTCCGCCGGTTCTCGAAATTCCGATTTTCGCCCGTGCCTATAGTCGGCGTGTTCAACACGCGATAGCGAATGAGGAAGAGCGATGAGCATTCTTGGAAGCATTATGTCGGGCATCTTCGGTGGTCCTGCGCACGCCGAGACGATGCCGCCGAGCGTTATCAATGCCGATGCGAAGTCCGCATCGACAGCGGCGGCGGGCGAAATCAAGGCTCCGGTCACCGATCCGGTCGCGCACGCCGCGACGGCCCTGACCGACTCGGTGAAGTCGATCGACATCGCGGCGAACCTCGACAAGCTCACGGCCGGCAACAAGGACCTCGACTGGCGCAAGTCGATCGTCGATTTGATGAAAACGTTGAAGCTCGACTCGAGCATCGCCGCGCGCAAGAAGCTTGCCGCCGAATTGCATTACACCGGCAACACCAAAGACACCGCTGCCATGAACACGTGGCTGCACCAGCAGGTGATGGCCAAGCTCGCCGAGAACGGCGGCAAAGTTCCCAAAGACGTTCTCCACAGTTGACGGAAAGCTCCCCGGTTCGGAGCAAACTAAAGCAGGTTGGCGTTCCTCCCGCCGCCTGCTTTTTTATTTGCGCTTCCGGCCAGCTCGCGGAACGCGTTCGGAAGCGCCAAGCAAACTATCGCGCGTGCGGCCGGCTGCCCGCAGGGCAGTCGCACGCGCCAACAAAAAACCTCAGGCCGAAGGCCTGAGCGGCGCTGGTGGATGGCTCGGCTCGCGATTGAAGTATTTGAGCGTCAGATAGGCGCCAATCCATGAGCCGACGACGGCGAAGCCCACGTAAATCCAGTTGTTCGTGTAGCTGATGACCGCGAACGAGGAAAGCATGTACCAGATGCCGCTCCAGTTCGCCGCCTGCAGCGGCCGCCTCGCGACGACCGACGACGTGAACATGACATAGGCCGCGTCCGTCGCCGCCGTCGCGACCAGCACGCCCGCGCCGATCCAGTAGTCGAACGTCATATTATGCTCCTTTGTTTGCGCTTGCGACTCCGCTTCGCGGAGCCGGCCGCAAGGCGCGAGAATTGCGCTGGCGTTCTTTCCCACTTACCAACGCACCTTGTTGAGGCTGAAGAAGCGACCGAAGATCTTTCGGACGACGGTGCTCGGCAGTTTGCCTCGCGCGAAATGCATGAACTTTGCCGTGGGCCCGACTGGATTGCGGAAGCGCGGGCGTGGCGAATCGAGCGTGCCTGCGACGGCCTTCGCAACTTCTATGGGATCGCGCGCGGCTTTCGCCACGTGCGCTTCAACAGCCACTTCGAGGTGCCGCAGCAGCGGAAAGTATGGACTCTCCTTCGGCAAGACGCGCGGCGAACTCTCCCAGATGTTCGTGCGGTACGCCCCCGGCTCGATCAGAATGATCTGAATGTTGAAGTGCTCGACCTCGTAGGCGAGCGCCTCCGCCCATCCCTCGATCGCCCATTTTGAAGCCGAGTACGGCGAATTCGCCGGCTGCCCGGCAAACGCGGATTCGCTCGAAATGATCACGATACGCCCGCGCTGCTGGGCGCGGAATGTGGGCAATAGCCGCCGCGTCAACGCCAGCACGCCGAAATAATTGACCTCCATCACGCGGCGAATGTGCGTCTCGTCCAAATCCTCGAACGCGCCGCCGACTGCGACGCCGGCGTTATGGACGACGGCATCGAGCGGCCGGTTCGGAAGGTCGAGGCGCGCCACGGCGGCATCGATCGACTGCGGATCGGTGACATCCAGTTGCTCGACTCTGACCCGATCGCCCACACCAGCCGACTGCACGGCGCGGTCGAGTTCTCCGCGCTTGCCGAGATCGCGCATCGTCGCCACGACGTTCCAGCCACGTTTCGCAAGTTCGACCGACGTCGCCAGCCCGAAGCCGGACGACGTTCCCGTAATGAGGACTGTTCGCATGGTTAAGGCTCTTTTGTTTGCGCCATCCGGCACCGCTAATGAGCTAGTCACGAAGCGCGAGATAATACATGGCGCTTGGCGATTTTGACATTGCGCCCATTAGAGCTTGGTATTAGCAACCGGCCGGGAAATTGGCGCCAGGGAGATTCGAGAATATGGCGGACTTGAAGGACACGAACGAGGCAATCGCTACGCTCAAGCGTGAGGTCGCTGAGCTATCGGGACTATCGCTCGCCACGGGCGTCATTCTCACGCAACTCTTGCAGAAGATCGCCACGCGCGAGATGAACCCGCAGGGAGCTGCCACCACGATCGTGAATAATGCGCGCGCCGCCATCGAGAGCTTCACGGCAAATGCCGCGCCCAACCCGGTGATGAAGGCGCGGGCGCTCGAAGCGGTGAAGCA
>DATBRP010000311.1:0-3154 GCA_036560245.1 Hyphomicrobium sp. | reverse complement strand
TTTGCGCTATTGGAGCGTCGATGCGCAGGAGGCCTATGCCTCCGCTGAGATTTCCGTGAAGCGGTATCTCGAACTCAGGGCACAGACCCAAGACGCCGGTTAACGGTTCAACGCTTTCCGGATCAATTCCTTCATCGTCGCAAGATCATCGCCTTCGAGCACGGTTTGAATCGCGAGCGCGGACGAACGTGCGCGAAGTTCGGAACTTGCGCCGGATGCTCTCGACAATCGAACCAGATCCTTTTCCGTCGTAACGAGATCGGCGCTGGCGCGCCGCGCCGTATCGAGCAGATCGCGTGCTTCGGCCTCGCGGAAGGCATGGTGATCCGTGAAGACGCGCCGCTCGACGACGACGGCTCCGAGGCCTTCCAGCATCGTAAAAAAGCGCTGAGGATTGGCGATGCCGGCATAGGCGACAACCCTCTTGCCGCGAAATTCGCCTTCGTTTCCGGATGCGCGCGTCTGAGCTGAAACGATAGGCACACCGCTGAGCGCGCTCAGAGATTTGCGCAAAGCCGGATTATCTTCCGATCCGCTTCCGCTCAGAAGGATGAGGTCCGCCAATCCGATTTGTGCGGCAATCGGCGCCCGCAACGGCCCCGCAGGAATGACGCGTCCGTTCCCAAACCCGCGATCGCGCGCAATGACGGCAATCGCTAGGTCTTTGCCGAGCGCCGGATTTTGCAGACCGTCGTCCATAATGATGACGGCGTTTTCCGAAGCGGCGGCTTCGATGGCTTCAGCGCCTTTACGGCGGTCTCGCGAAATGAACGTCGGCGCTTGACGAGCAAGCAGCAGCGGTTCGTCGCCGACATCGTCGCTGCCGTGGATCGCCGGGTCGACGCGCAGCGGACCGCTGAAGCGCCCGCCATAGCCGCGCGATAAAAACCAGGCGTCCCGCCCTTGCTCCGCGACGAGACGCGCGATGAGCAGCGCCAAGGGTGTCTTGCCTGATCCACCGACCGTGAAGTTTCCGACGCAGATGACCGGCAGGCGCGAGCGGTATGCGTTGGTCTTGCCGAGTCGGGCCGAAGCAATGCTTCCGACGAGCTTTCCGATCGGAGCCAGCAGTGCCGCTTGCCAGTGTGGCCCGGTGCCATACCACCAATCAGGTTCGCGCCCGGGCACCGATCACACCCTCTGCTTTTCGAGCAAGGGTTGGATGGCGCCGAGCGTCTTCTCGAGCGCTCCGCCAAGCGTTTGCAGCGCCCGGTCGGCGCCCGCGCGCATGCGCTTGGCCGCGAGTTGGTCGGCGTGCAGCAACGTGACTTGTCTTGCAATCTCATCCGACGAGCGCACCTCGACGGCGCCCCCTTCGCGGAACAGCGACGCGTAGGCGTCCCTGAAATTGTGCGTGTACGGGCCGGTTAAGACGCACACGCCAAGGCGGATCGCCTCGATGGGGTTCTGGCCGCCGTGCTCGACGAGTGAACCGCCGATGAGCGCGATGGACGCGATCGCATAGAAATTTCCAAGTTCGCCGATCGTATCCGCCACATAGATTTCGGTGTCGCTGTCCGGATCTGACGAACGGCTGCGCAATTGCGTCTTGAGACCGAGCCCGCCAAGCGACGAGGCCAAGCCGCCGCCACGGTCGGGATGACGCGGAACGATGATCGTCAGCAGCCCTTCGATGTCGCGGCGCATCAGCGAATGGGCTGCCGCGATAACGGTATCTTCGCCCGGATGCGTGCTCGCCGCCAGAAATACCGGTCGACTTCCGACAGCGGCTTTGAGCGCTGCCAGCGCTGCGGCATCGACCGGCGGCGCCGGAGAATCGATCTTGAGATTGCCGGCGGTGATGACGTTCGGCGCGCCGAGGCGCTTGATGGCGCGTGCGATCTGATCGTTTTGCGCGAGAACGGCCGAAAAACGCGAAAACAGCGGACGTCCGAATTTGCCAAAACGCCGCCAGCGGCCGATGCTGCGCGGCGACATACGTGCGTTGACGAGCACCAGCGGGATGTGCCGCTCGGCCGTTCCGAGCACGAGGTTCGGCCAGATATCGGATTCCGTGAAAATGGAAATCGTCGGCTTCCAGTGATCGAGAAAGCGCGCGACGTATTTGGGAATGTCGAGCGGCACGTACTGGTGCAAGGCCCGCTCGGGAAGGCGGCGGGCCGCAACATCCGCCGACGTAATGGTGCCGCTTGTCAGCAAAACATGGACATGGGGATTGGCCGCGAGAATGCGTTCGATGAGCGGCAGCACGGCGTTCGTTTCGCCGACGCTCGCCGCATGCACCCAGACGACTTGACCGTCGGGACGCGGCCGCCCCGCGAATCCCAAACGCTCGCCGCGCCGCGTGACGTCCTCTTTGCCCTGCCGGCCGCGCATGTTGAGGAGAAGCGGCACCGCGGGCCGAAGCAGCGATGTGCCGGCGCGGTAGGTCTTGAGCGTCAGCCCCGGTTCCGGTGGCGAAGCTGCAGCAAGGACATCGAGAGGTGTCGCGCGGCGAATATCCCCGCCGGCGAGTTCGTAAGCCTTCGAGGTCACCGCGTTGAGTACCGTTTCGAGTTCGAGCCTTTTGGATTCGAGCACATCCGTGCCGACGTCGGCAGGCACCTCGATGGGATCGCCCGCGACGAACGCGAGCGTTGAATAGGGAAGATTGAAAGTCAGCCGGCTCCACGTATCGAGCGATGCGAAGTGTTTGGAGGCGACGGCGACCGGAACGATCGGCCGTCCCGACATCCGCGCGATAGCGATGATGCCGGCGCCGGCGACACGGGCCGGGCCCGGCGGTACGTCGGCAGTCATCACGAGCGAGTAGCCATCGGACAAGGCGCCGAGCGATGCCCGCAGCGCCGATGCTCCGCCGCGGTCGCGCTTTCGGAACCCCGCTCCGGCCCCCCGAATGAGTTCGACGTCCATCGCGCGCATCGCTTCACTGATGAGCGCGGCGTCGCCGTGCTTGGCGACCATCGCGGCGACCTTGACGTTGTCGGGACGCAATTCCGCGACCATCATGAACTGGCCGTGCCAGCATGCGACAATGCAGGGGTGAGTATCTGCGAGACGCTCCATGAGATCGGCCGGCTCGTGGATGACCCTCGACGTGCGGCCGACAAGACGGATAAGACCAGCAAGCGTCTTTCCGCCAAATCGCACAAACGTCTCTTTAGTGTCGGCCATGCGGCGCGGCTGCCTTATT
>DATBRP010000310.1:0-5284 GCA_036560245.1 Hyphomicrobium sp. | reverse complement strand
GGCGGACGAAGCCTATGCGGGCGATATCATCGGTGTGCCGAACCACGGGACGCTGCGCGTCGGCGATACGCTGACGGAAAAGGAAAGTCTGAAATTCACTGGCATTCCAAACTTCGCGCCGGAGCTTTTGCGCCGCGTCGTCATTGCCGATGCCATGAAGGCGAAACAGCTGAACCGGGCGCTGGACGATCTCGCCGAAGAAGGGATCGTGCAGGTTTTCACGCCGATCGCGGGCGGACGGCAAATTCTCGGCGTCGTCGGACAGCTACAGTTCGAGGTGCTGCAGTCGCGCGTCGCCAACGAGTACGGCGTGCCGGTGACGATCGAGCAGGCGCCTTATGAACTGGCACGGTGGATTTCGGCCGACGATCCGGCGAAACTGCAGAAATTCGTCGATGCGCATCGCGGCGAGATCGCGACCGACCGCGACGGTGCGATGGTGTTCCTGGCCGAGAGTTCTTGGATGTTGAAGTATAAGACCGAGAAATTCCCCGATATCAAATTCGCCGCACTGCGGGAGCGCGGCGAATGATATGTTCAGCGGGTTGAGATTTTTTAGACGGACGCGTTGGGTTTGCGAGCCGCCGGATCGTTGAATTTGTCTTCGACCTTCTCGAGCCAGCGGTGCAGCGACTTTTCGAGTGCGTCTGTCTGAGCCGAAACCTTGCTGTGGTTCAGCTCGGTAATCGTCGCCTCGCTATCGAGCGCTCCGCGGATGGCGTCGTGCTGGTCGACGAATTCGGTCAGGGCATCGGCGTGATCGCCGGTCATGCCGTGAACTTCGAGTTGCGTGCGTGCCTGCGCGATCCGGTCTTGCAGGGCGGCCAGCCTGGCACGAAGGTTAAGCGGTGCGAATTCGTCGCCCATCGAGATGGATTCCTTATGCAATAGCAACTCCGGAGTTTGCGCAACTATCCCAAACCCCTAAACACCGTACGTCGTAAAGAGTTCCACGCCGACTTGGTTTATAAGCTCGACGGCGAACGTTCCGGCATGATAGCCGGACTTGCCCCCATCGTTTAGTAAAATAACTGACATAGACATGCTCAAAGTTCGGATCATCCCTTGCCTCGACGTCAAGGACGGCCGCGTCGTCAAGGGCGTCAATTTCGTCGATCTCATCGATGCCGGCGACCCGGTCGAGGCTGCGGCCGCTTATGATGCCGCAGGTGCGGACGAGCTTTGCTTTCTCGACATCACGGCGAGCCATGAGAACCGCGACACGATCTTCGATGTCGTGGAACGGACGGCCAATCGCTGCTTCATGCCGTTGACGGTCGGCGGCGGAGTCCGCTCGGTCGAAGATATTCGCAAGCTTCTCGAAGCCGGAGCCGACAAGGTTTCGATCAACACCGCGGCCGTCGACAACCGCGCCTTCGTGAAGGAAGCGAGCGAAAAATTCGGCGCGCAGTGCATCGTCGTCGCTATCGATGCCAAGAAGGTTTCGGGCGAAGGCGAGCCGCCGAGGTGGGAAATTTTCACGCATGGCGGACGGAAGCCAACCGGCATCGATGCGGTTGCCTACGCGCGCGAGGTTGCGGCGCTGGGCGCGGGTGAAATTCTTTTGACGTCGATGGATCGCGATGGGACGAAATCGGGGTTCGACGTCGGGCTGACACGCGCCGTCTCGGATGCTGTTACCATTCCGGTCATTGCTTCAGGCGGCGTCGGCACGCTCGAGCATCTGGTCGACGGCGTGCGCGATGGTCATGCCAGCGCCGTGCTCGCCGCGTCCATTTTCCATTTCGGAACGTACTCGATCCCGGAGGCCAAGGCCTTCATGGCGAAAGCCGGCCTCGCGATGCGGTTGGATCCGTAGGCGGTAAGTGGCAGCGGGCTCGCTCATTCCCTCCACGTCATGGCCGCCCTCCGAGGCGGCCATCCAGGGCCACGCGACAAACAATCTTGCCTGGACTCTTGATGGCCGGGTCAGGCCCGGCCATGGAGTAGGGAAGCGCGCGAGCCCTGTATTATGGCGCGGGGGTTTTGTCGGGGTAGCGGCAGATGTCGTTGATCAGGCACTTCCAGCATTCGGGCTTGCGGGCTTTGCAGATGTAGCGTCCGTGCAGGATCAGCCAGTGATGGGCATGCAGCGCGTACTCCGGCGGCACGACGCGAAGCAGATCGGCTTCGACGGCGAGCGGCGTCTTTCCCTGAGAAAGACCTATTCTATTGGCGACGCGAAACACGTGCGTATCGACCGCCATCGTCGGCTGGCCGAAGGCGATGTTCATCACGACGTTCGCCGTTTTGCGGCCGACGCCCGGCAGCGTTTCGAGAGTATCGCGGTCGCCTGGAACTTCGCCGCCAAACTCTTCGACCAATCTCCGCGAGAGGGCGATGACGTTCTTTGCCTTGGTGCGATAGAGGCCGACGGTCTTGATGTAGTCCCGCAGTTTTTCCTCGCCGAGCGCCAGCATCTTCTTCGGCGTATCGGCGACTTTGAAAAGCGCGGCGGTGGCCTTGTTGACGCCCGCGTCCGTCGCCTGTGCGGAAAGTACGACGGCGACGAGCAGCGTAAACGTATTGACCGATTGCAATTCGCCCTTGGGTTCGGGGCTCACGGCACGGAAGCGACGGAAGATTTCACGAATTTCAGCCGGGCTCAGCGGTGAGCTGCGGTCTTTCTTTGCGGCCGCCGTTGCCGTTTTTCCTGGCTTGCGTTTCGGCTTGGAACTTCGGATGCTTGGCGGGCTTATCTCTTGAGGGGCTTTGGCCATCAGGTCTTGGCTCAGGTTTGCGGCGGACGGGACGACATAGTAAAAAAAACGCTATCAGATGACCGGCAATCCAGCTGAAAAGCAATCCTCTAACGAATCGCGCTTCGTGCTGCATCCGCACCGGTCGTTGTCGCCGCGCGGATTTCTGATCCTCATGACGTTGGTCAGTCTGATCAGCTTCATCATCGGCATGATCTTTTTTCTAATGGGGGCGTGGCCGGTTTTTGGTTTCTTCGGGCTCGACGTCGCGCTGATCTATTATGCGTTCAAGCGCAACTACCGATCCGGCAGGCTCTATGAGACGATTACGCTGTCGCCCGAAGTTTTGAAACTGACGCGTGTGCACCCCTCGGGACGTCGAGAGGAGTTCACCGTCAATCCATATTGGGCGCGCGTGCGGGTTACGGCCGATCACCCGGATGGACGGACATCGATGCGGCTCATCGCGCAAGGCAAGGAAATTCTGTTCGGGCAGTTTTTGACCGACGATGAGCGGCGCGATTTCGCCGATGCCTTGACCGGGGCGTTGGCCACAACGCGCGGCGCGGTGTTTTAGCTAGCCGCGGGCGGTGCAGTTGCGTTGTCCTTCTCCCGGCGGGAGAAGGTGGCCGAAGGCCGGATGAGGGGTTAGATCGCTTGCGCTGCGAAGTCCCTCACCTGCCCTTCGGGCATCCTCTCCCGTTCCGGGAGAGGAAAGTGCTAGTCGTTGAGCATCGTCAGGGCTGAGCGGCGGTCGCCGGGTTTCAATTTGAGGAACTGCGTGCGCGCAGCCTTGATGTCTTTGTCAGTGCCGGTTTCCGATGCTGTCTTCAACGCCTTGGTCGCCGCGTGATCGGCGCCGACGATGAAGCTCAAGGCGCCCGCTAAGCGGCCCATCATGGCGGCGTCGAATTTGAAATCGTCATCGGCCATGATTGCTGGGCTCCGAATTACTGAAAACGTCCGCCGCGCTGTAGCACTTCGATCTTGTAGCCGTCGGGGTCTTCGATGAAGAAGAACGTGCCGAACGGCTTGCCGTCATGCGTCATGGACTTGATGTCTTTCGGCTCGTAGCCCGCCGCAACGATGCGAGCGCGTTCGGCTTCCAAGTCGTCGACGACGAAGGCGACATGGCCGTAGCCGTTGCCGAGATTGTAGGGATCCGTCTGGCCCTTGTTGACCGTGAGTTCCAGCTCGAAATCGTTCTCGGGGTTCTTCATGTAGATCAGCGTGAAGTCCGGCCAATCCCGGCGGTCCGCGACTTTGAGGCCGAAGCACGATTCATAGAATTTCACCGAGCGCGCTTCATCGCGCACGCGGACCATCATGTGGATTGCTTTGGCCATTGTCGCTACTCCCGTTCCTTTTTCACCCATTACTCCATGGCCGGGCTTGACCCGGCCATCCAGAGCCACACCAAAAACAACTCAGCTCGTTGCCCTGGATGGCCGCCTCGGAGGGCGGCCATGACGTGATGGAAACTGGCTTAGAGGGTCCCGCTTACCGCTTCTCGTCAAAGCCACGGGCGCGACGCGGCGGTCGACGTTTCGAATGACGAAATCTCTTTGCCCTTTTCGAGCGTCAAACCGATGTTGTCGAGGCCGTTCAACAGGCAATGCTTGCGGAAGGGATCGACGTCGAACTTGATGACGCCGCCGTCGGGTCCGCGAATTTCCTGCTTCTCGAGGTCGACCGTCAGCGTGGCGTTGGCGCCGCGTCCGGCGTCGTCGAGCAACTTGTCGACCTCGCTCTGCGGCAGCTTGATCGGCAGGATGCCGTTCTGGAAGCAGTTATTGTAGAAGATATCGGCGAAGTCCGTTGCGATAACGCAGCGAATACCGAAATCCAGAAGCGCCCACGGCGCATGCTCGCGCGACGAGCCGCAGCCGAAGTTGTCGCCGGTGACGAGGATCGTCGCCTTGCGGTACTGCGGTTTGTTCAAGACGAAATCCGGAATTTCATTTCCAGTCGCCGGGTCGTAGCGCATTTCGTAGAACAGCGACTTGCCGAGGCCCGTCCGCTTGATCGTTTTCAGAAACTGCTTCGGGATGATCATGTCAGTATCGACATTGCGGATCGGCAAAGGTGCCGCGACGCCGTTCAGAACCGTAAACTTGTCCATGCTTTCGTCTCCAGTCATTCAGGCTCGCAGCGTATCCGCCAAGGCCCGGAAATAGCCCTCCGCCGACGTCAGGCGCCGCGCGTGGCGGAAGGCGCCAAACTCCAGAATCGCGGCTTCAAGATCGAAGGGCTTCAGATGTTCCAGGCGCCGTTTAACGCCAGCCTGCTTGCGCCCGTCAAGATGAACCTCGACCGCCGACATTATCGTTTCCACATAGCCCGAGATGCGGCCGAGTTCCCGCGTCGCCGTCAGCAGGGCCGGCCGGTCGTCCGGCGCGGTTTCGAGCCTTCCGAGGGCCGCCGCTGCCCTGGCGAGGGTGGCGGCGATTTCCTCGGCATAGAGCGCGACCTTTTCACGTCCGAGGCTATCGAGGCGCGCGGCCAGGGCGAGCCAGCGGTGCACCGTCTCGGCAAGGTCGGCAAGGCGTCGGACGTAATCTGCAAGCCGCATGGCAAAATCCCGG
>DATBRP010000309.1:0-3010 GCA_036560245.1 Hyphomicrobium sp. | reverse complement strand
CGGCACGACGGAACAGCCCCAGGCCAGAAATCCGCGCATGGCCAGTGTGACGGCGGAAGAAGAAACCTATTTGCTCGATGCCGCAAATCGCTATTTTCGCGTGCCGTTGAAACGCGAACACATCGTTTGGCGTTTTGCGGGAGTGCGGCCGCTCGACGACGACGGCAGCGAAAATGCTTCGGCCGTCAGCAGGGATTATCGTCTCGAAATCGAAACTGGCGCGACGCCACCCATTCTCCATGTGATCGGCGGCAAGATCACCACGTACCGCAAACTCGCCGAAGCGGCGCTTGATCTGCTTGAGCCGCATTTTCCCAAGATGCGAAACGGCACGACGAAGACAACGGCGCTGCCGGGCGGGGATTTCGGAGGGACGTCATTCGACGCTTGGTTCGATGATTTCGCAAGAGCCAACGGCGGTTTTGATCGCGCGTATCTGAATCAGCTCGCGCGCCGCTATGGAACACGTGCGTCCCGCATCATCGACGGCGCTACATCGGTGCGTGATCTTGGAGAGCAATTCGGCGCCGGCCTTAGCGCTCGCGAGATCGCCTATCTCAAATCCGAGGAATGGGCTGAAACCGCTGACGACGTTTTGTGGCGGCGGACGAAGACAGGCCTACATCTCGCACCGGAAGAGCGCGTGCGCGCTACCGATGCGGTGCAGGCCTATCTCGACAAGTTCTGAGCCTGGGCTCTCGTCACATCAGGCGGCGGCGCTGGGCGCGGAGTGCGCATGTCGCGGGGCAGACCGATTCTGCGCAGAGCAACTGATTGGCCTGACGAAGCGCCGCTGCGAGGGCTTGGGCGCCGTTGAGCGTGTCGCCGATATCTTCGGAGCCGATCAGCGCGGCGGCGGAAGCTGTCAGCGCTTGGCGTTGGTCGTGCTGACACGCAGCGATGATCGAGATCGCGAGGCACTCGTCACGGCAGAAACTTCTGCAGCCGGCCGGCGAAATTTCAATGTCGCGCTGGGCATTGGCTTTCACCGCTCGCACGAACTTCGACAAATCGAGCAGCAGCGCCTTGGCGTGCTCGGGACCCAGCATGCCGGAAAAGGAATTCCAGGCATCCTCCCAACATTTGATATCGCCCGTCGAAAGTCCGGCGAGCCAGCAGCGAAAGCCGACGGCGACGAGCCTTTCGGGTGCTCTTGCGGGAAGCGGCACGATCTTGCCGCTCGGCTTTGCCGTTTCGCTTCTCGCGTTCGAGATCGAACTAGCCATGATGGCGGCCCTCCGCGCACGGTGTTTTGCGAAGAGAGGCGGAATCGAAGCGGTGAACGTAAATTGCGCGACAAGGCGCGCGGGAAGACAGGTTCATCATCTGCTCCAATAAGCGGGGTTCAAGGCCCCGGTATCGGTTGGCGCCGCGAGGTGGCGCGCGGCACCGCTTTGGCACCGTGAGATGAGCTAGCCCGATCGAGCGGCGCCGGTCAACCGTTAGAAGAACGCGGCTATCACATTAGAATTTTTATAATTTTCAATTGGGTATCGGCGGGAGGTTTTGCCCGTTATGTGCGCGCCGGTCTCACGCGGACCAGCGTGCAAATCCGCCGAACGCGATCAATGCGACCGTGCCTTTTCCCGGTGCACTATCGATTTCAAATTCGGCGCTCATTTCGCGGACCAGGCGCTGCACGAGGGGCAGCCCGATACCGTTGCCGTTCAGCCAAGGCTGCGCCGGGTCATCGGACACTTCGGGTGCGGCCATCTCGCCGTTCATGCCGCAACCCGTATCGCGAACGACGAGGAAGACGCGGCCGTCGGCGAGATAGCCGGTGACGACGCGAACGTCGCCGTCGCGCGGCGTGAACTTGATGGCGTTGGTCAGCAGATTGAGAAGGATCTGTCGCAGCGACGTCGGATTTGCGACGACGTGGGACAGGTTTTTTTCCGCCTCCACGGCGAGCGTCAAACCGCGCGATTGTGCCAGCGCCTGAATGCTCGAGACGGTGCGCTCGACGAGGGCGTTGAGATCGAGTGCGATCAGACGCGGTGTCGCGATGGTCGTCTTGGCACTTTCGGAAAGCAGCGACGTGATGACGTCGAGCGCGTGCGTGGCGTTTTCGTGAATATCGGCGGCATAGCTGAGATAACGGTCGTTGCCCATTTCGCCGAGGCGTTCGTCGCGCATGACCTCGGCCGCAGCCGCAATTGCCGTCAACGGCGTTTTCAGTTCGTGCGCGAGCTTTGCCAGATGATCGGGATCGAGGATGGATGCGGGCCTGTGCTGCGGCAATGCCGCGTGAGGGGCCGCATCGTCGGGGCCGATCGGCGATAGGCGATCGGAAAGCGACAGTGCTGCATTGGCTTCAACGGGCTCGGAAATGAGTTTGGTAAAATTGCCCTCGCGGATTTGCTGTGCGATTTCCTTCAGCGTTTCGGCATCGCTTCGGAGGATTTGTGCAGCCACGTCCCCCGACGCTGCAGGCGCGGCTTGTGCTGTCGGCGCGAGCTGGCTATCGCCATTGCCCGGCGCGTTCGCGGCGGCCAGCGGCGGCTCGTTTCCCTTCTCGTCGATAATACGCAGAACAAATACCCCAGAACGACCGTTTGCCAGCCGAGTGACGGTGCACGAAATCGGCCGCAGCCGGCCATTGCTCAAGAACGTCAATCTTTCCGCTTTTCCCTCACCTGGGTTACCAAGCGCCGCGAGTTGACGCAATCGCGCCAGTGCGGGCATCGACGCATCGAGAGCAATTGGGAACGAGGCGTAGGCGAATAATCCAAGCGCGCGCACGCCTGACGTGTTCGCCGCGATGATTTCGGCGGCATCGAGATCGATCGTGATGACGGGCCGGGTGTCCCCGGCAAGGTCGATCCCGGAAACGCTGCCGTGCGCATGCGCAATCGCGGGTTTAAGGGCCGTCATCGCCGAAATCGCCAGATCCCAAGAGGTATTCGTGCACCCTTCACCGACCATCTACGTGATTTGCGGCGGTGCAAAATATGAAAACCGCGAATTTTCCACCGTCATCGGCGAAGGCAGCCAGTTATTCACGTTTTCT
>DATBRP010000308.1:0-13009 GCA_036560245.1 Hyphomicrobium sp. | reverse complement strand
GGAATCGCTGTGCGACGGCTGCGGCCGCTGCTGCCTCGTCAAGCTCGAGGATGACGACACCGGCGAAGTCTATACGACGCGTCTCGCCTGCAGCATGCTGAACGTCACGACGTGCCGCTGCAAGGATTACAAGAACCGCTTTGCGAAGATGCCGGACTGCCTGGAGATCGACGTCAAGCGGGCGCGCGAGCTGACGTGGCTGCCGTCCACGTGCGGCTACCGCATCGTCGGCGAAGGCCGCGATCTGCCGTGGTGGCACCCGCTCATATCAGGAACGGCGGAGACCGTGCATCAGGCCGGAATTTCCGTGAAAAGCTTCGCCATGAGCGAGCGCCGCGTGAAGGAAGAAAACTACTGGCGCTATATCATTCCGGATCTAGGGGAGGGGACGTGAGGCCGATCGCCGGGTAAGCCGCGAACGAGCGCTTTGGAGGACGGAGGGGAACGTGGCGTTCGCGATCAAGGCCGAAATCTTGGATCCCAAGGCGAAGACGCTGACGTTCATCGCGCAAAAGACCATGTATGGTGGCAAAGGGATCGCCCAGGGCGATGCGATTTTCGTATTCGCAAGCGAGAACGAGGGCGGCCAAGGCTTGATCGCGCGCGGGATCGTCACGTCGGCCCAAGCTGTCGCCAAGAAGCAGGGCATCGCCCGGCAAACGCCGCGTGTAAGTCTCACCATCCGGCGCACGGCGCTCGCGAAGCGGCTGCTGGGGCGGCGCGAACTCAAACATCTCACCGACTGGAATGACGGTCAGCCGGGCACGGAGATCAATTTCAAATTCTATCGTCAGGCCACGAACAAGATCGTCGGCATCTCGGATGGAGCCGCCGCGTTCCTCGCCAAGTTCTTTTGAGAAAACTCCGCGAAGTTATCCCCGCTCATCCGCGCTGACTTATACTGGATGGATTTATCTGAAACGGTCGAATATTTTTCATATTTTTCAACGCGTTATGTCGTTTTACGATTGACAGCGCGACGCTTCTCAGGCATCATCTCTGTATAACGCGAAAAGTGTGAGGCGATCCCAGCGGGTGAAGCCCCGGCGTCTTTGCTGCTTCGCGTTCCCATAGAAAATTCGAAAAAGGTCAGCGGCGCATGGCAGCGGCACCGAAAGTGCGGCGGACGACGTCGCGCGTCCGCGCAACGACGGCTGCTGGCAAAACGGCAAAAGTGAAATCGAAGCCGGTAGCCGAGAAGCTGACAACAGACGAAGCCGCAAACCCACGCGCTGCAGCCAGCTCCCCGGAGGGGAGTCGCAGCGCGCCAACAACATCCCCGCGCCCGGCGGCCGGCTCGACGAAGGAGAGTCGCCGGGCGCCGACAAAAAAATCCCTCGTGCAGCGCGTCTACAACACGATCGATGGCGAGCTGACCAAGCTCGAAAAGCAAAAAGGTTTGACGTCGCAGGATCGCGAGCGGGCATCCCGCGCGCTGTCGCAGATGGTCAACGCACTGGAGAAGGCCGTGGAGATGCAACGCGACATGACGAAGACGAAGTCCTCGGGAGGCGACGCCAAGCAGAAGGAAGCGCTCGCCCATGCGGAAGACCTACGCCGCGAAATTGCGGACCGTCTTGAGCGCCTCAATCGCAAGCGGTCGCCTCAGCGAAGATCTGAATGAACTCTCCGAAGCCGAGCTCGAATTCATCACGCATGATTGGGAATTGTGGGCCAGAGATGAGCAATTGCCGCCTTCTTTCCTTGCGCCTTGCGACTCCGCTTCGCGGAGCCGGCCACAAGGCGCGGGCTTGCTGAACGAGTCTCGCGCAACATCAAACGCGCTCGGCGGCCGGCTCGACGAAGGAGAGTCGCCGAGCGCAAACAAAAGAGAGTCGGAAGCGCCCAACAAAAACTGGCGAATTTGGATGCTGCTCGGTGGTCGCGGCTCGGGCAAAACCCGCGCGGGCGCTGAGTGGGTGCGCGGGCTGGCCCGTGGCGAAGACACAATCCCGCGCGCCGCGGCCGGCGCCAACCCTCCGCGCGCTGCGGCCGGCTCCCCGCAGGGGAGTCGCAGCGCGCCAACAAAAAACTGTCGCAGCGCGCAAAGAATAGCTCTTCTGGGCAAGACTCTGGCCGACGTCCGCAACGTCGTGGTCGAAGGACAGTCGGGGTTACTCGCAATTCATCCGCTGTGCGACCGGCCATTATTCGAACCGTCGAAGCGGCGGCTGACATGGCCGAACGGCGCGATCGCGGAATTGTTCTCTGCCGACGAAGCCGAAGCGCTGCGCGGTCCGCAGTTCACGGCCGCCTGGTGCGACGAGCTTGCGAAGTGGCGCAACGCCGAGAAGGCGTGGGACATGCTGCAGTTCGCGCTGCGCTTGGGAGACGCGCCGCGCGCCTGCGTGACGACGACGCCGCGCGCGACGAAACTTTTGAAGAAGATCATCGCCGATGAAGCGACAGTGACCGTCAATCTCGCAACCGCCGACAACGCGACGAACCTCGCGCCGACGTTCCTCGCCGAAATGACGCGACGCTATGCGGGCTCCGCCATCGGGCGGCAGGAATTGCTCGGCGAGATCGTCGAGGACGCGAGCGACGGCTTATGGCGTCGCCATTGGATCGAGGAAGCGCGCGTCGAAGCGGCGCCCGAGATGCAGCGCGTCGTCGTCGCGCTCGATCCGCCGGTGACGGCAACGGCTTCGTCGGACGCGTGCGGCATCGTCGTTGCCGGATTGGGTGTCGACAAGCGCGCGTATGTTCTGGCCGATCGCACGGTGCAGGGCCGCACGCCGGAAGTCTGGGCGCGCGCGGCGCTCGCCGCTTATGACGATTACGAAGCCGACCGCATGGTCGCCGAGGTCAACCAAGGCGGCGATCTGGTGATCTCGGTACTGCAGCAGTTTCGCGAGAATTTCCCCGTCGTCAAAGTCAGAGCGACGCGGGGAAAATGGGTACGTGCCGAGCCGGTCGCGGCGCTCTACGCCGAAGGCCGCGTCGCCCACGTTGGGCGCTTCGAAGCGCTGGAAGATCAGATGTGCATGTTCGGTTCCGATGGCTCGGTCGCCGGACGCAGCCCCGATCGCGCCGACGCGCTCGTCTGGGCCATCACGGATTTGCTGCTCGATACCACCGCCAGGCCGTCGGTGCGGATGCTTTAAGCACTTCGTCATCCTCGAACGGACGAGCCTGCGAGGCCGTTCGGGGATCCAGCGTTAGGAGTGCCGAAGGCACAACATTGCGTCTTCGACGGCTCTTACGCTGGATCCCCGGGCTTCGACGCAGCTCCGCTGCGCTCGCCCGAGGATGACGAAAATACAATTTCAAAGGACAGTTCATGTCGCTGATCTCGGAAGCGTTGTCGCGCTTTTTGTTGGGCGCTTCCGACTCGCGTTCCGCGAGCCGGCCGGAAGCGCCGCTCTCCGCGCCGAGCGGCCGGCTTCGCGAAGCGGAGTCGCTCAGCGCAATCAAAACTCCCGCGCTCGGCGGCCGGCTCCCCGCAGGGGAGTCGCCGAGCGCAAACAAAGAAGAGAAGGGTTCTTCCACCGGTCCGCTCGTGGCCTACCAAAATCTCGGCGAACCTGTCTGGGCGCCGCGCGACTATCCGTTCGTGACGGCGCTGATCGCGCTCGCCGCCGATGTGAAATCCGTGCTCGGCTCGGATACCAAAGTTCTCTACGCCGCCGACTGGTCGGAATACTTCGGACATCAACCCGCCGACGGCTCGGGCGACGTCTATTTCCATCTCGATCCGCTGTGGTCATCGGCGAACATCGACGCCATCGGTCTCGACGTCTATTGGCCGCTCGCCGATTGGCGCGACGGCCGCGATCACCTCGATGCCATCGCAGGCGCGGCGTCGATCTACGATGCCGCGTATCTAAGATCGAATGTGCAAGGCGGCGAAGGCTTCGACTGGTATTATGCGTCCGCTGCGGACCGAACGCGCAACTCCGCACGCCGATCACCGACGGCAGCGGCAAGCCGTGGGTCTTTCGCTACAAGGATATTCTTTCGTGGTGGAGCAACCCGCATCACAATCGTCCAGGCGGCGCGGAAAGCGCGGACGCGACCGCGTGGGTGCCGCAGTCGAAGCCGTTCTGGTTCATGGAATTCGGCTGCCCGGCCGTCGACAAAGGCGCCAATCAGCCGAACGTCTTCGTCGATCCGAAAAGCTCGGAATCGATGCTGCCATATTATTCGCGCGGCATTCGCGATGACCTGATGCAGGCCCGCTTTCTGCAAGTCTTCCGCGATGCGTTCGACTGGACAAAGAGTGGCTATATCGCCGGCCTCAATCCGATTTCGACCGTCAGGAGACGGATCTGCCCACGTCGGCGAAGGTGCGCTACATATCGAGCGCCGATGTCTATCCGCAGGCCGTCGCCGAGGCGCGCCGCTTGACCGGAGCGAGCGGGCGCGTCGCCGAAGCCGATCTGCCGATCGTGCTCGATGACGGGCAGGCGGGATCGCTCGTCGAGAGCTGGCTTTACGAGACGTGGGCCGCGCGCGAGTCCGCAACATTCAAGCTGCCGCCTTCGACGCTGGCTCTGGAGCCTGGCGACGTCGTCGCGGTCGATATCGCGGGGCGCAATCGCCTCCTGCGATTGACGGACGTGACCGAGCGCGGCGTGCGCGAGATCGCGGCGTTGAGCATCGACCCCGACGTCTACGACAAGATCGACGCGTCGCCGCGGCCGTCGCCGCAACCCGCACCGGTGCAGGCCGGATCGCCCGCCGTGCTGTTGATGGACTTACCGCTGTGGAATCCATTGGCCGATGCGCAGTCGGGTTCCCGACGCGGCGCTCCGCACGATCTATCGGCAACGCTATTTCGAACCGGCGTCGTGCTCTTTGTTCACGGCCCCATTGGCGCTGATGCACTTCGATGCCGCCGTCAATCACGGCGTCAGCGGCGCCATCCGGATGCTGCAAGCCGTCGCCGGTGTGACGGTCGATGGCGAGATCGGCCCTGAAACGCTCGCCGCGATCGGAACGCGCGGCCTCTCCGATCTGCTCGACGATTACGCCGAGACGCGATGCACGCGCTATCGCGCACTCCCGCATTTCTGGCGCTTCGGCCGGGGCTGGCTGAAGCGCGTTGATGCAACTTTGACGCTGGCGCGGGTCTGGGCCGGCGCGGACGCAACCAATCGCGGGCTGCTGGAGCCCGTGCAAATCGCGAAAGGAGACTCAAAAATGAGCGATGCAACGACGACGCAATCCACAGCCGAGGACGACAGCAAATGGTGGGGCCACTCCAAGACGATGTGGGGCACGTTGATCACGGCTGCCGCCACGGTCATTCCGGTGCTTGGTCCGGCATTGGGCGTCACGCTGCCGGCGGACGTCATCAAGACGTTCGGCGATCAGGCGATCACCGCCGTTCAGGCGCTGGCGGGGCTCTTTGGAACGGTTCTCGCGATCTACGGACGCCTCAAAGCCGACACGCCGTTGGCGTTGCGCAAAAGTTAATGTGCACCGGAAGCCGTATTCATCGGACGTTCAACGCGGTATCTTTACAGCCTTCGGACTTCTGGAAGAGCGCCTATGGCCGGATTGATGAGTGCGGTTGCGGTGACGGCTGCGGCAGTGATGGCGCTGCCCGGCTCCGTGTGCGCTGAGGATTGCCTGAACGACTGGGGCATGGCGGGCCAGATCGTACGCCGCGAAAACCTCATAACCGTCGAGGAGGTCTCGAAATCGCTGGCCGCCGATGGCATCGGCCAGCTCGTCAAGACGACCCTGTGCCGGTCCGACAGCGGTTATTTTTACCGTCTCGTCATCAGAAGTCCGACGGGAGAACTCAAAACCACCGTTATGACAGCGAAGGTCCGGTGAAACAGCCGGTGTTCGCGGGTGGAGAGATGCTCCGATATCCTCTACAACCCCGTGGCTCAGGCACTAGGGAAGCGGGGATCACTGTGCGCGCGCTCGTCGTTGAGGATGATAGGGACCTGAATCGCCAGCTTGCAGCGGCGCTCGGGGATGCAGGTTTTGCGGTGGATACGGCGGCGGACGGCGAGGAGGGCTACTTCCTCGGCGATACCGAGCCTTACGACGTCGTGATCCTCGACATCGGCCTGCCGAAAATGGACGGCATATCGATCCTTGAGCAATGGCGCCGCAGCGACCGGAAGATGCCGGTCATCCTGCTGACGGCGCGCGATCGCTGGAGCGATAAAGTCACCGGCATGGACGCAGGCGCCGACGATTACCTCGCCAAGCCCTTCCACATGGAAGAGCTTTTGGCCCGCGTGCGCGCCCAAGTCCGCCGCGCCTCGGGACACGTCAAATCCGAGATCGAATGCGGGCCGATCAGGCTCGATACGAAATCGGCGCGCGTGACATGCGACGGCCTGCCGGTGAAGCTGACCTCGCACGAATTCCGCCTTCTCGCCTATTTGATGCACCACAACGGCCGCGTCGTGTCGCGAACCGAACTCGTCGAGCATCTCTACGACCAGGACTTCGATCGCGACTCGAACACGATTGAGGTTTTCATCGGCCGGCTGCGCAAGAAAATACCCGGCGATGCGATCCAAACGGTCCGCGGTCTCGGTTATCGCATGAGCCACGGACCTGATGAGGCTTAACTCGCTTGCGCTGCGTTTGTTTGCGACATCGGCGGCATGGACGCTGCTGGCGCTGCCGCTGGCGGGCTACATCATTTATTCGCTGTATCGCGAAGACGTGCAGCTGACCTTCGACGCACAGTTGAAGAAGCTGCTGACACAGATCACCATCGACAGCATGAGCACCACCGGCGACGTGCCGGTTATTCCGCCGAACCTCTACGAGCCACTGTTTGAAGTCACGCAATCCGGCTGGTATTGGCAGATCCGCCCGGTCGACGGCGCGCCCGGCCGAACGCTCGTCTCGCCGTCGCTTGCGACCGCGGTGCTGCCGTCTCCCTACGATCGCAAGTTTCCGACCGACAACACCGGCACGCGCTGGATGAACGTCCCAGGGCCGACCGGCTCGACGATCCGCATTCTCGAATTCATCGATTCCCCCGGTCACGATCCCGACAACACGAAATACTCCATCATCGTCGCCGGGCCGCTCGACTGGTTCGAAGAAACCGTCGCCAAATTCCGCACCCGCCTGACCAGCGCCCTTGCGCTCGTCGGCCTTGGTCTTTTGGGCGCCACCGTTTTTCAGGTGCGATTCGGACTGCTGCCGCTGCGTCGCATCGAGCGAGGGCTGGCAAGCATCAGATCTGGCGAGGTCGAGCGCCTCGACGGCCAGCTGCCGGCCGAGATCGAGCCGCTGCAGACCGAGCTCAACGCGCTGATCGATTCCAATCAGGACATCATCGAGCGGGCCCGCACCCAGGTCGGCAATCTCGCGCACGCTCTCAAGACGCCGCTCGCCGTCATCACCAACGAGGCGCGCGACGATCAATCCGCGCTCGGCGCGAAGGTTGCCGAGCAGGCGCAACTGATGCGCGATCAGATCAGCCATTATCTCGATCGGGCGCGCATGGCGGCGCGCGTGGGCGCAATCGGCCGTGTCACGTCTGTCGATCTGACGGTCGAGCCGCTGGTCAGAGCCATCGAACGCATCCACGCCGAAAAGGGCGTCGCGATAGCCTACACCGTTCAGCCCGGCGCAAAATTCCAGGGCGAAAAGCATGACCTCGAAGAGATGCTCGGCAATCTTCTCGACAATGCCTGCAAGTGGGGGAAAAGCCGCGTTTATCTAGCAGCCCTTGTCGACGCCCGCGAAACGACCTCCAAACGCCGGCAGCTGCGCATCGCCGTCGAGGATGACGGCCCCGGCCTCTCACCCGAGCAACGCGCGAAAATTGGCAAGCGCGGCATGCGACTGGACGAAACCAAGCCGGGTTCCGGGTTGGGACTGTCGATCGTCAGTGACTTGGCGGTGTCCTATCACGGTCGCTTGGCCCTCGATGCGTCCGAACATGGCGGCCTGAAAGCCATTCTCGAGCTGCCGGCCGCTTGAAAGAAATTCCCCGCACTTCGTTCAAAACCACGGTGCTGCAATGCAGCATCTACGCACTCATGTCGGTTGTTTGCCCGGATCGTGGTGGATTTCTGCCTTGTCGAACGCACAATATCGGTCTAGCCAAGGCTTAGGGACTAGCGCCGTAGTGGGCCCAGCGGCGCGGGGGAAGAAAACCAAAAACGAGGTTCGCCATGCGCGTCGCGCGCTTTTCGATTCCGCTGGTGGCGGCAGCTCTGCTTGCTGGCTGCAGCAACGGCCAAGGCGGAATAGACCACACCAGCACGGGACTCGTTCTCGGTAGCGTCGCGGGCGGCGTCGCCGGCAATGAGATCGGCAAAGGCAGCCCACTGGCGACGGTGGCGGGCGCAGTGGTTGGCGGCGTCATCGGCAGTCAGATCGGCAAAGACCTTGACGAGCGCGATCGCCGCTATGCGCAGGAAGCCGAATACGACGCACTCGAACGCGGGCAATCCGGCGTTTCGCGGCAGTGGCGCGATCCAGACACCGGCCACTATGGCGAAGTCGTTCCGAGCCGGCCTTATAAGCGCGGTGTCGCCGATTGCCGGGACTATACGCACACGATCTACGTCGACGGCCGGCCGAAACAAATGCGTGGCACGGCGTGCCGCGACTCCGACGGAACCTGGAAAGGCGTCGGTTGATGCGGCGCAACGGAACACGCCTGTCGCGCCGATTGAATTAAGTCCGATCCGCGACAGATGAGCTAAGCCGGCCGTGTCGGCTTGCCTGCGCGCCGCAGCGATCCTATTCCCTGCATTAAAGCTCAAGGATCGCGCGACGATGGTTTTCTGGATTTTAGTGGCCGGGCTCGTGGCGGCGGTAACGCTTGCCATTATAAGGCCGCTGGCGCGATCTGAGACGGAACGCGCCGGCGCGGCCGATACTGCCGCCGCCGATATCGCTGTTTACAAGGATCAGCTCAAAGAGGTCGCCGCCGACGAAGCCAGCGGCACGCTCGCCGTTGGCGACGCCGAGAGCGCCCGCTCGGAAATTGCGCGCCGGTTGTTGCGCACGACGACGGCGGCCGAAAGCGCGCGTACGCCGGAGCGCGGGGGACGCTACCGGTTTGCGACCTGGACCTCGATCGTCACGTCGATCGCCCTCCCTATCGCGAGCTTGGCTCTCTACCTGACCTATGGCACGCCGGGACTGCCGGGCGATCCCTTGAGCGCGCGGCTCGCAGAAACTGCCGATACACAAAAGCCCAATGACCTCATCGCCAAGGTCGAGGCGCGGCTGCGCCAGCATCCCGACGACGGCACGGGCTGGAGCGTCATCGCACCGGTCTACTACGCTATGGGCCGCTACGCGGACGCGGCGACGGCCTACGCAAATGCCATGAAGCTCGTCGGTGAAACACCTGAGCGTCTGCAGGGCTTTGCCAACGCGCGCATCCGAACCGAGAATGGCATCGTCTCCGAAGACGCCAGGAAGGCGCTCGAGCGTATTCTGGTGCTCGCCCCGGACAAGAAAGAACCGCGCATCTGGCTGGCGCTCGCGAAAGAGCAGGACGGCAAAATCGCGGAGGCCGCCGCCGACTATCGCAAGCTGATCGACGAAGCCCCGACCGATGCGCCGTGGCGTAAGGTCATCGAGGCGCGGCTCGCCAGTTTGACGCCGGGCGGAGAGAAAAAATCCGCGACTGACAATGGTGAGAAGAGCGCAAGCGCCGAAACCACCGCGTCGCAGCCTTCAGCGGCACCCGATGCGTCCGCGGTCGCTGCCTTGTCGCCCGAGGAACGCCAGGCCTTCATCACGCGTATGGTCGATGGGCTTGCCGCGCGTCTCAAATCGGATGGCAGCGATTCCGCCGGATGGCTGAAGCTCATTCGCGCTTATCAGGTTCTGGGTCGCCGTGACGACGCGATGAAAGCGTTGAGCGATGCCAGGACGAGCCTTAAAGGCGATCAGGTGGGATTGGCGCGGGTCGAAGACTTGGCGCGAGAACTCAAACTCGGAAGCTGAAGCGCCGGATATAAGCAGGTACGATGACACGAAAGCAGAAGCGTGGAGTTTTGATCGGCGGCGGCGTCGCAACGCTCGGCGTAGCGCTGATCCTCGTTCTGTTCGCACTCAAAGATAGTGTCGTCTTCTTTCACACACCGAGCGATATCATAGAGAAGGGCGTGCACGCCGGCGAGCGCATCAGGCTTGGTGGCCTGGTCGAACAAGGGTCCGTCGTGCATGAAGGCACCACGATCAAATTCAAGGTCACCGATACGCTGAAAGAAATTCCGGTAACGTACACGGGAGTTTTGCCCGACCTCTTCCGCGAAGGACAAGGCGTCGTGACCGAAGGCGTCCTTGACGGCAATGGCGGTTTCAAAGCCGATAGTGTACTCGCCAAGCACGATGCCAACTATATGCCGCCGAACGTGGCGAAGGCGCTCGAAGCGAGAGGCGTAAAACTCGGGACGAGCGCGCACCCGGGCCAGCTAAAGGCCGAAGCACCGTAAGGAGGCTTGATTCGTGATTGTCGAGTTCGGACATTTTGCATTGATCCTTGCGCTGCTGGTTGCGGCGGTTCAGGTCGTGGTGCCGGCGGCCGGCGCGTCGCTCAAAGACGAACGGATGATGCGTGTCGCCGAACCGGCGGCGGTATCGCAGCTTTTGCTGCTTGCCATCGCGTTCTTCTCGCTGATGTACGCCTACGTGACATCGGACTTTTCAGTCGCGAACGTCGTCGCGAATTCGCACTCGACAAAACCGCTGATCTACAAAATGGCCGGCGTCTGGGGCAATCACGAAGGTTCGATGCTCCTGTGGGTGCTGATCCTCTCTGTCTTTGGCGCTGCGGTCGCGCTCTTCGGCAACAATTTGCCGCCGACGCTGAAAGCGCGCGTGCTGTCCGTGCAGGGAGCCATCGCGCTGGCTTTTCTGCTCTTCACGTTGCTGACGTCGAACCCGTTCATCCGTCTCGATCCGGCGCCGTCCGATGGCAACGGACTCAATCCCATATTGCAGGACCCGGCGCTCGCGTTCCATCCGCCGTTTCTTTACACGGGCTACGTCGGTTTCTCGATCGCGTTCTCCTTTGCGATCGCAGCGCTGTTGGAAGGTCGCATCGATGCTGCCTGGGCGCGCTGGGTCAGACCTTGGACACTCGCCGCCTGGATGTTCCTGACCATCGGCATCGCGATGGGCTCGTGGTGGGCCTACTATGAACTCGGCTGGGGCGGCTGGTGGTTCTGGGACCCGGTCGAGAACGCATCCTTCATGCCGTGGCTCGCGGGTACGGCGCTGCTCCATTCCGCGCTCGTCATGGAGAAACGCGAAGCACTTAAAGTCTGGACCATTCTGCTCGCCATACTGACGTTCTCGCTGTCGTTGATGGGCACCTTCATCGTCCGTTCAGGCGTGCTGACGTCGGTGCACTCGTTCGCGGTCGATCCTCAGCGTGGCATCTTCATTCTCGCTATTCTGATATTCTTCACGGGCGGCGGTCTCGCGCTGTTCGCGTTCCGCGCCAAGGACATGCAGGTTGGCGGCCTGTTTCAGCCTATCAGCCGCGAGGGCAGCCTCGTCTTCAACAACTTGCTGCTGGTGACGAGCGCCGCGACGGTTCTCGTCGGCACGCTCTATCCGATGGCGCTCGAAGGTCTGACGGGCGAGAAGATTTCTGTCGGTCCGCCATTCTTCAACATGACGTTCGGTCCGCTGATGGTGCCTTTGCTCTTGGCGCTGCCGATGGGGCCGATGTTGGCGTGGAAGCGCGGCGATCTTACCGGCGTCATGCAGCGCCTCGCGTTCGCGGTCCTCATCGCTATCGTCGCGCTTGTGGCGGTCTTCGCTGTCGATCATCGCGGACCGTGGCTGGCGCCGTTTGGAATTGCCCTCGGCGTCTACGTCATGGCGGGCGCAGCCATCGAATTCGCCAGCCGCATCAAGCTCGGAAAAACCTCGTACGATGAAGTCGTGCGCCGCGCGAGAAACCTGCCGCGCTCGAGCTACGGCACGTTTCTCGCCCATTTCGGCATCGGCATGCTGGTCGTCGGCATCGTCTCGACGAGTGCTTATCGCGAAGAACACATCGTGGTGATGAAACCGGGAGAAAGCCTCGCGGTCGCCGGCTACGACTTGACGTTCACCGGCGTCGAGAGCGGACATGGTCCTAACTACCGCGAAGACTTTGCCGACTTCGACGTCAAAAAGAACGGCGTGTCGGTCGCCCGCCTGAAGCCTTCGAAGCGTCTCTACGACGCTCCGCCGCAGCCGACGACGGAAGCCGGTATCGACGCCACGTGGCGCGGCGATCTCTATGTCGTCATCGGCGACCCGCAGCCGGGCGGCGGCTATGCCGTCAGGGCCTATTTCAATCCGCTCGTTCGCTTCATCTGGCTTGGCGCGCTGATCATGTTCATCGGTGGTGGCATCTCGCTGTCAGACCGCCGGCTGCGCGTCGGTGCTCCGGCACGCGCCCGGCGGACGGCAATGGTTCCGGCGGAGTAGGCTATGCGGCGGCTCCTTGCGATGGCGTTCGTGGTATTGGCGGTGTTCGCCAGTGCGCCCGCGACTTGGGCTGTGCAGCCGGGCGAAATGCTTTCCGACCCGGTGCTCGAAAAACGCGCCCGGACCCTTTCATCGGAGTTGCGCTGCCTCGTCTGCCAGAACCAGTCGATCGACGACAGCGACGCCCCGCTCGCCGCCGATCTGCGCCGCGTCGTGCGCGAACGTCTGGTGGCCCACGATACCGACGCAGAGGTCATCAATTATATCGTCGCGCGCTATGGCGAGTTCGTACTCTTGAAGCCGCGCTTCGAACTCTCGACCGTGCTGCTCTGGTTGACGCCGATTCTCGTTCTTTTGGCCGGTCTGACGCTGGCATCGCGTGCAGCCGCGCGCTCGAAATCCAATCAGAGCGAAGCCCTGTCCGAGCAGGAAGAGGCCAGGCTGGCCAAAATACTCGCTGACGACCAGAGCTAGCCCCGGGCCGGGCATTCTCCCGGTTGAGATTACCAACTGTTAAGATGCCTGACATCCTGCGGTAATCCCGTCTCCATTACGCCTCCTCAGCTAGGCTTACGACGCCTGAGATCAGCTTGGAGACCTAGGGATGCTTCCCCACCGCGCT
>DATBRP010000307.1:0-1731 GCA_036560245.1 Hyphomicrobium sp. | reverse complement strand
CGCTCGGTTTACCGGCCCCGCCGCCTCCGACACAACGCACCGCCTGAGGAGCAAACATGAGTTCCAAATTCACGGACTACATCGTCAAGGATCTGAGCCTCGCCGATTGGGGACGGAAGGAAATTTCCATCGCCGAAACGGAGATGCCGGGCCTGATGGCGACCCGTGCCGAATACGGCGCTAAGAAGCCACTCAAGGGCGCGCGCATCGCCGGCTCCCTGCACATGACGATCCAGACGGCGGTGCTGATCGAAACGCTGGCCGCCCTCGGCGCCGATATCCGCTGGGTCTCATGCAATATCTATTCGACGCAGGACCACGCCGCCGCCGCCATCGCCGCCGCCGGCATCCCGGTCTTCGCCTGGAAGGGCGAGTCCCTGAAAGACTATTGGGACTACACCGCAAAGCTGTTTGATTGGCACGGCGGTGGGCATCCCAACATGATCCTCGATGATGGCGGCGACGCCACGATGTACGTCCATCTTGGCCTGCGCGCCGAGAACGGCGACACCGCGTTTCTCGACAAGCCCGGTTCCGAGGAAGAGGAAGTATTCTTCGCGTTGCTCAAGAAGCAGCTCAAGGAAAAGCCCAAGGGCTACTTCGCGGAAATCGCCAAGGCGATCAAGGGCGTCTCGGAAGAAACGACGACGGGCGTGCATCGCCTCTACGAGATGCAGAAAAACGGCACGCTGCTGTTCCCGGCGATCAACGTCAACGACAGCGTCACCAAGTCGAAGTTCGACAATCTTTACGGCTGCCGCGAAAGCCTCGTCGACGGCATTCGCCGCGGCACCGACGTGATGATGGCCGGCAAAGTGGCCATGGTCGCCGGCTTCGGCGACGTCGGCAAAGGCTCGGCGGCTTCTCTCCGCAACGCCGGTTGCCGCGTTCTGGTTTCGGAAATCGATCCGATCTGCGCGCTTCAGGCGTCAATGGAAGGCTACGAGGTCGTGACGATGGAGGACGCCGCACCGCGCGCCGACATCTTCGTGACCGCGACCGGCAACAAGGACGTCATCACGCTCGACAACATGCGCGCCATGAAGGATCGCGCCATTGTTTGCAACATCGGTCACTTCGACAACGAGATCCAGGTTGCGGGCTTGAAGAACCTCAAATGGAACAACATCAAGCCCCAGGTCGATGAGATCGAATTCACTGACGGCAAGCGCATCATTCTGCTGTCGGAAGGCCGCCTCGTGAATCTCGGCAATGCGATGGGCCACCCGTCCTTCGTCATGTCGGCTTCCTTCACCAACCAGACTCTGGCGCAGATCGAGCTCTTCGCCAACGAAGGCAAGTATAAGAAAGAGGTCTACACGCTGCCGAAGCACCTCGATGAAAAGGTCGCGTTGCTGCATCTCACCAAGGTCGGGGCCAAGCTGACCAAGCTCCGGCCCGACCAGGCATCCTACATCGGCGTCAAGCTGGAAGGTCCGTTCAAGTCGGACCAGTACCGCTACTAGGCGCTGAGCGCACAGCAATTTCCGAAAGAGGCTCTCGCCACAAACGAGGGCCTCTTTTCTTTTTCAGTAGAGCTTTATATTGACGCCGAAGCGAACCGTATGAAACGTGTCGTCGATCGGGCTCGATCGCGCCGCGACGATGCCGATTGGTACAGAGACGCCTGACAAAGTTTGTTCACCGAGATTGATGTATTGATATTCGATCTTGAATGACACGGTTTCGCTGATCGCGTGCTCGACGCCACCACCGACGACGTAACCGGTC
>DATBRP010000306.1:0-3575 GCA_036560245.1 Hyphomicrobium sp. | reverse complement strand
GCTTACCAGTTCGCGCGTATGGCTCTGGCACGCCCCGAAGAACGCGATATGTTCGGTCAAGGTTTGAGCATCGAGCCGGGCTCTCCGACCGATCGCCAAATTCGGGCGCTGTCGCACCCGGCTCTGCTCGTCCTCCGGCGCACGTACGATCCGAAGACCAAGCGCTTTTCGCAGACGATCCCGGTCGATGAAGTTCGCCGTCTGAAGATGTTTCTGGCGCTCAGCGCCGAGGCGCAGGGATGGCGTGTCGTCATCGTCGACAGTGCCGACGACATGAATGCGAACGCCGCCAACGCGCTGCTGAAGTCGCTTGAAGAACCGCCGCCGCGTACGATCTTCCTGGTCCTGACGTCGGCGCCCGGCCGGCTGCTTGCAACCATTCGGTCGCGGTGCCGCGTCATCGCGCTAGAACCGCTGCAGGAAGCGGATTTGAAACGCGCCGCTGCGCAGGCCCTGACGAGTGCCGGGAAGCCCGTACCTGAGGCCCACGTCTGGGAACCGCTTTTACCGCTGGCGCAAGGTAGCGTAGGCCGTGCCTTGACGCTGATCGGCGGCGGCGGACTGGCTCTGCAGACGCGGATCGACGGCATCTTGAATGCGCTCCCGAAGCTCGACACGAAGGCGGTCCACGCCATTGCCGACGAGCTTCAGGCCCCGGCTCAGGACCGAAAGTTCGAGCTTTTTTTCGATCTTTACCAGACGACATTGGCGCGGCTGATCGGGACGCAGGCGGCGGGCCGGGGGTCGGAGCGCGACGTAGCGCTCGCAGGACGCCTCATCGGGGCCGAGCGCCTTGCCACCTTCGCCGAGCTATGGGAAACAACGGCGCGCGACAAGGCCGATACCACAGCTCTCAACCTTGACCGCAAATCGCTCATTCTCGGAAGTTTCGCGCGTCTCGAGGCCGCGAGCCGCCGTTGAGCCGGACGCATGCCGCGCCCACCGACCATCGACAAGGAAGCCCTTCGCGTGCGGGACAAATTCTACATCACGACGGCCATCTCCTACCCGAACGGCGTGCCGCACATCGGCCACGCCTACGAGGCCATCGCCACCGACGTGATCGCGCGTTTCGAGCGGCTCGACGGCAAGGACGTCTTCTTTCTGACCGGCACCGACGAGCACGGTCTCAAGATGAAGCAAACGGCGGAGCGGGAAGGGATCACGCCGCGCGCGCTGGCCGATCGCAACGCCGCGCGCTTCATCGAGATGACGCAGGTGTTGGGCCTTTCAAACGACGACTTCATTCGCACGACCGAGAAGCGCCACTACGAGGCCTGCGCCGAACTCTGGCGGCGTATGGAGAAAGCCGGCGATATCTTCAAGCGCCCGTACGGCGGCTGGTATTCGGTGCGCGACGAGACTTACTACAAGGAGAGCGAGACGGAAGTCCGCGAGGGCAAACGCTTCGCAACCGAGACGGGCACGCCGGTCGAATGGAACGAGGAGGAAACCTATTTCTTCCGCCTCTCGGCCTATCAGGACAAGCTGCTCGCGCACTACGCGGCGAACCCAGACTTCATCCTGCCGGCGGAACGGCGCAACGAGGTCGTGAGCTTCGTGAAGATGGGTCTCGAAGATCTGTCGATCTCGCGCACGACGCTTGACTGGGGCATTCCGGTGCCGGACGCGCCGGGTCACGTCATGTATGTCTGGATCGACGCGCTCAACAATTACGTTACGGCGACGGGACTGCTCACCGAGCCCGATGGCCCCCGCGCGCGCTATTGGCCGGCCGACGTGCACGTCATCGGCAAGGACATCGTGCGTTTTCACGCGGTCTATTGGCCGGCATTTCTGATGAGTGCCGGACTCGAGCTGCCGAAGCGCGTCTTCAGTCACGGGTTCGTTCTGAGCAAGGGCGAAAAGATGTCGAAGTCGGTCGGCAACGTCGTCGATCCGTTCGATCTCGTCAAAGCCTACGGCCGCGACGCCGTGCGTTATTTCTTCCTGCGCGAAGTGATGTTCGGGCAGGACGGCAACTATTCGCCGGAGGCCATAGCCAACCGCATCAACGCCGACCTCGCCAACAACCTTGGCAATCTGGCACAGCGCTCGCTGTCGATGATCTTCAAGAACTGCGACGGCGTCATTCCTGCGCACGGCGAGTTCACGGCCGAGGATCAGGCGATCCTTTCGGCGACCGACGCGCTTTATGGGGCGGCACGGGCTGAGATGGATCGCCAGGCGATCACCAAATATCTCGACGCCATCTGGAACGTCGTCGCGGACGTCAATCGCTATTTCGCTGCGGAAGAGCCCTGGGCGAAAAAGAAGACCGATCCGGCGCGCATGGCGACGATCCTTTACGTGGCTGCCGAGTGCGTGCGCCAGTTCGCCATTCTCGCACTTCCGGTCATGCCGGAAAGCGCGACGAAACTGCTCGATCTCCTTGCGGTTCAGCCGGAAGATCGCACATTTGCAAGTCTGGGGGTTAAGGGTCGGTTGAAGCCCGGCACGGCAATTCCCGAGCCGCAAGGTGTGTTTCCGCGTTACGTCGATCCCGCTGAGGCGGACAACGCGCCGCAAGGCGGAGCCGCCAAGCAAAAGAGTAAAAAAGCCTGATGCTGGTCGACCACCATTGTCACCTCGACTTCCCCGATTTCGCGGCGGAGCTGGACGACGTCGTGGCGCGGGCGCGCGGAGCAGGTGTCGGCACGCTCGTCACGATCTCGACGCGGATACGCGAGTTCGACAAGGTGCGCGCCGTCGCCGAGCGCTTCGACAATGTCTACTGCTCGGTCGGCACGCATCCGCACAATGCGCACGAGGAACTCGATATTCCGCTCGAGCGGATCGTCGAGCTTGCGCAGCATCCCAAGGTCGTCGCGATCGGGGAGGCTGGTCTCGACTACTATTACAAGCACTCGACACCCGAAGCGCAGGCGGAAGGTTTTCGCCGCCATATCGCTGCCGCGCGCGAGACGGGCCTGCCGCTTGAAATTCATACGCGCGACGCCGACGACGATACGATCGCCATCCTTGAAGACGAGCACGCCAAAGGGGCATTCCCAGCCGTGCTGCATTGCTTCACCGGCGGCCGCAAGCTCGCGATGCGTGCGCTCGAACTCGGGCTCTACGTCTCGTTCAGCGGCGTCGTCACGTTCAAGAAATCCGGGGCGCTGCGCGAAATTGCACGCGACGTGCCGCTCGATCGCATTCTGGTCGAGACGGATGCACCGTTCTTGGCACCGGGTCCATTTCGCGGAAAACGCAACGAACCGGCGTATGTCGTTCGGACTGCGGCCACGGTTGCGGCGATAAAAGGTATCTCGAACGAAGAGATCGCGCGCGCGACGACCGACAACTTCTTCCGCCTTTATACGAAAGCCAAACGTCCTCCTGCATCGACTGCAGCGGGCGGAGGGTCCGCCGCCGCATGAGCTACAGGTGCACGATCCTGGGTTGCGGCTCTTCCGGTGGCGTTCCGCGCATCGGAATGACGTGGGGCGCGTGCGATCCGGACAATCCGAAGAACCGGCGGCTGCGCTGCTCGGCGCTGATCGAACGCAAAGGGACCGGCGGCCAGACGGCCGTACTGGTCGACACCTCGCCCGATTTTCGCGCCCAGATTC
>DATBRP010000305.1:0-2424 GCA_036560245.1 Hyphomicrobium sp. | reverse complement strand
GAAGAACACTTCCGCTTCCTGAACGGCTTCAACGACGTCTTCCTGACAATCGGCGTCTTGCTCGTCGCTGGTGCCTTCCTCTTTGCAGCGATGCCGACCTTTTCCGGCTCGGGATGGCTCAGCGTCATCACGTTCGCCGCTGTCACCTTTTGGCTGTTGAGCGAAGTTCTCGTGCGCCGGCTGCGCGCCGTACTGCCGGGAATGGCGCTGGCGATTTTGTTCACGATCTTCGCGGCGGCCGCCGTCGTCATCGAATATCACTCGGATAAATTCGCCGCCCCGAGCTGGGATTTCAATTCCGAGCTCGCGTTCTGGCGAAACCCGACGCTGCTCTTTGCGACACCCGCGCTGGTGGCATCGCTTCTCTATTACCTTCGCTTCCGCTTGCCGTTCGCGCTCGGGCTCATCGCCTGTTTCGGCTACGTCGTCGTCAGCAAGGCGTTGCTGATGACGACGGGCATCGCTTCGTCGTTCGTCGGATTTGCCTATGGCCTTTTCGTTCTTATCATCGCACTGGCCTACGACGGTCGCGATCCGAAGCGCGTGACACGCCTTTCCGACTGCGCCTTCTGGCTACACCTCGTCGCCGCGTGGCTGATCGTTTCGCCCGTGATCGCCATGATCAAGCAATCGACAGGCGATAGCGGCGCAGCTTCCGGCGCCATACTGGTAACGGTTCTGCTTCTCGGGCTCTTTGCCCTCGTGATCGACAGGCGGGCGCTGCTCGTTTCGTCGCTGATGTATTTCACCATCGCTGTCTACGATCTCCTGAGCGGCGGCGGACCAGCTCCGTTCGGCAACGTGATGCCGTCATCCTTCATAACGACGCTCGCCCTCGTCGGCGGCTTCGTACTGATCCTCGGCGTATTTTGGCACCCCCTGCGGCAACGCATAATGCCGCTTTTCCGCAACATGGCATTCACCCGCTATCTTCCACCGGCAAGACAATGACAAACTTCTCTCCGCGCGAAATTGTTTCCGAACTGGACCGCTACATCGTCGGCCAGCATGACGCCAAACGCGCCGTCGCAATCGCGTTGCGCAATCGCTGGCGGCGTCAGCAGCTGACGGGCGAATTGCGCGACGAGGTCCTGCCGAAGAACATTCTGATGATCGGCCCGACCGGCGTCGGCAAAACGGAAATCTCGCGTCGTCTCGCCAAGCTGGCGGGCGCCCCGTTCCTCAAAGTCGAAGCGACGAAATTCACCGAGGTCGGCTACGTCGGCCGCGACGTCGACAGCATTATCCGTGATCTCGTCGAGGTCGGCATCGCGCTCGTCAAGGATATCAAACGTCAAGGCGTGCGCGCGCGTGCGGAAAAAGCAGCGGAAGAACGCGTCATCGATGCGCTCGTCGGTAGCGGCTCGTCGCCCGCGACGCGCGAGAGTTTTCGCAAGAAGCTGCGCAACAACGAGATGAACGACAAGGAAATCGACATTCTCGTTGCCGACACCGCTCCGCAAATTCCGATGTTCGACATGCCGGGCGGCGCCTCGATGGCGACGCTCAATATCGGCGAAATGCTCGGCAAGGCTCTCGGCCAGCGCACCAAGCCGCGCCGCGTCACCGTGAAAGACAGCTTTGAAATCCTGATTGCCGACGAAAGCGACAAGCTGATCGACAACGAGCAGATCATCGCCGAAGCGGTGACGTCGGTTGAGAACAACGGCATCGTCTTCCTCGACGAGATCGACAAGATCTGTTCGCGCGGCGACGGCGCTCGCGGCGGAGCCGACGTATCGCGCGAAGGCGTGCAGCGCGATTTGTTGCCATTGATCGAAGGCACGACGGTTGCGACCAAGCACGGCCCCGTCAAAACCGATCATATTCTCTTCGTTGCATCCGGCGCCTTCCACGTTTCGAAGCCGTCCGACCTCCTGCCCGAACTGCAAGGCCGGCTCCCGATCCGCGTCGAACTCAGCGCTCTGACGCGCGATGATCTGAAACGCATCCTGACCGAACCGCAAGCAAGCCTCATCAAACAGTACGTGGCGCTGTTGGCGACCGAAGGCGTCACGCTCGAGTTCAAGCCGGATGCCATCGACGCCGTCGCGGACGCGGCCGTCGAAGTTAATTCGACCGTCGAGAACATCGGCGCGCGGCGATTGCAGACCGTGCTCGAACGCGTCCTGGATGACATCTCGTTCGAAGCATCCGACCGCGGCGGCCAGACGCTGGTGATCGACGGACCCTATGTCGCCGAGCGCGTTGGTCAGCTCTCGAAAAACGCCGATCTGAGCCGATTTATCCTTTAATTCGGCACGGGTTCTCATACCCGCCAAACCGCCGTCGTTCTTGTCATCCCGGACGGTGCGAAAGCGCCGATCCGGGACCCAGCTAGGCCGCGCAATCGAGCAAAAACTGGGTCCCGGCTCTCACCGCAATGGGCGGCTCGGCCGGGATGACAAAGGGGCAACTGTTCAC
>DATBRP010000304.1:0-4458 GCA_036560245.1 Hyphomicrobium sp. | reverse complement strand
CGAACCAAACGTCGAATGACGTTCCTCCGAAATCTCCGCCCGGCAGCGCCGTTGTCTTGTCGTGCCGTTTCGCATCTTGGGAAAATGCGGCTCAAGCAGATCAAGCGCCGCTTCGGCGAGTTTGCGGTACGTGGTGATCTTGCCGCCGATCACATGGAGAATGGGCGGCATCGCGCCAGTTTCGATTTCGAGACGATAATCCCTGCTGACGGCCGAAGCATTTTCGCTGCCGTCGTCGTCAAGCGGCCGCACTCCTGCAAAGCGCCAAACGATTTGCTCGCGCTTCAGCGGCGCGCGGAAATAGCGATTTGCGGCATCGAGCAGATAGGTCTCTTCTTCCGTCGTCACACTGGCCATGCGCGGATTTCTGGCCTGGGGCTGTTCCGTCGTGCCGATCAGTGTGAAGTCCGTCTCGAATGGCAGCGCAAAAATAACGCGGCCATCGGGATGCTGAAACGTATAAGCGTCGTTCGTACCCGCGATGCGCGGAACCACGATGTGGCTACCCTTGACCAGCCTCACATCCCGCGCACCCACATTCCTCGAGGTCACAGCGAGTTTCGCTACGTCGCCGACCCAAGGCCCCGCTGCGTTGACGACCGCGCGCGCCGCGACGCGGCGTGCGTCGTCCCCGAGAGTGACGATCCACAAACCGCTCTCGGCTCTGAGGGCTCGCACCGGAGTCCGCGTCGCAATGCACGCACCCGCGTCGCGCGCGGCGATCGCGTTGAGCACGACGAGACGCGCGTCGTCGACGGTGCAGTCCCAATAGGAGAAGGCGTGCTTCAGTTCGGGCGCGAGCGGCACGCCGGCAGGATCGACACCGAGATCGATCGACCGCGAACTGCCAAGCGTGCCGCGTGTCGCCAGATGATCGTAGAGAAACAATCCGGCGCGTATCAACATCCTCGACCGCATGCCCGCAGCGTGCGGTAGAATGAACCGCATCGGACGGACGATGTGCGGAGCTTTGGCGAGAAGAACCTCGCGCTCCGCCAGCGCTTCACTGACAAGGCGGAATTCGTAGTGTTCGAGATATCTCAGGCCGCCATGAATGAGCTTCGAGCTTGCCGATGACGTCGCGCCAGCCAAGTCTTCGGCTTCGGCAAGGAGGACGCTCAGTCCGCGCGCCGCCGCGTCCGCAGCAATGCCTGCGCCATTGATGCCGCCGCCGATCACGACCAGATCGTAGGTCTCGTACGGCATCCTTTGACGTCGCTCCGCGCCATCCGTTTCGGAGGGAGCTTAGGCGACTCGTCCCCCGGCGCGAAGGCTCAACGCGTGGCCGGCGCCGGCGCTCTCGGTTCTTTCGACAGCAGGCTGGCGAGGATTCCGGCTACGAGGCCGAGCGGCACGGCGACGAGAACGATCGCCGCCGGTTTCAATCCGCCCCAGTTAGCGATTGTCCCCGCATGCTGCCGCAAAGCCGCCCAGGCGAGCGCCTGCGCCTGCGGGTCCGGCGACGCGTTGTAAGCAGCGTCGAGAACGGCAAATCTATTCACGGCCGACGGCGCGGCATCCGATAGCGCACCCGATATCCGGAAGAATTCGACCGGCCAGACGTGCACGCCGATGAGATATGCCGCCACAATGACGGCGCCGACCAACATGGCGGCGACGGCGCCAGTGGCATTCATGTGCCGCCAGTGCAGCCCCAGAACGAGGGGCGGGAACATTCCGGCGGCGAGGAACGCAAAGCCCTCTGCCGCGAGCAACCCGCTGCCGACCGTCTCGACATTCGCCAACACCGCTGCGGCGATGAACACGCCCGCGCCCAGCGCGGCGGAGCGAATATCCAGCCCGTTCCGTTTCGGCGCGGCATTCGTTCTGACTTCCGCGTCCGCCGCAACGAGGCCCGCGACGAGAGCGTTACCGACAAGCACCGCCGCCAACAGGATGCCGAGCAACAGCGGATATTGCAGAAGGGGATCGAGCCCTGAGATCACCGGCGCCGCGACGACGAATCCATCGGTCGCGAAACTGAGATCCTGCAGTCTGAGAAATCCCCGCTGCCCCGACATCTTGGCGCAGGCCGCGGCGAGTTCGGCTGCGTCGCTGGAATTCTGTTTGCAGACCTCAACCCAGCCAAGCGCGCTCGCATCGGTGAACGGCTTGGGAATTGCCGCATCCTCGATGCCCTTGGCGACCACCTGCTCGAACCCGATCCGGCTGTAAATCGCGAGCGGTGGCAAGCTCACCGCGATCACCGCGACGGCCACCAGCGCATAGGCCGTGCGCCGCACGGCATCTCCAGGTGCAACGGTAGCCTGCGAAACATGGCGACCAAGAAGATGCGGAGCCGCGACGATGCCGAGCGCAACGGCAAGCAAAAGTCCGGCGAAGTTGCGCATCGAGAGCAGCAGAAAGGGCGACGTCATTGGCGTCAGCGACTTCACGTCCGACAGCCTGTTGACGACCAGTGTCTGGTTGAGATTGGCGAGATTTTCGAGCGCGGTTCCGAGTTTCAATTGCGGCAGCATCGAACCGCCGGTATGGAGCGCCAGCGCGACGAGCGTGATGAGAAGCCCGATCGCGACCGCGACGAAGCCGAGCCCCGCAATCTTCTTCAGTGGCAGAATACTGCCCAGCAGCCAGATGGCCGCAACACCGAGCGCGACGGCGGCGATGGCTTCCGACAGGTCGATCCGCGTCAGACTCTGCAAGGCGTAAGCACCCGCCTTCAGATCGGCGGCGAGAACGAGCACCATTGCAACCGACGTAATCAGGAGAGCAAGCCTGCGGCTCGAGCCGCCGCCATACCGGATGGCGAAAAAGCCGCCGATCGAACGCACGGGATAGAGAACGAACCGCGGCGCCACGACGATGGCGAGAAGCGCGAGGCCCGCCACCAGTCCGAGCGGCAGCGCCAAGGCGTCGTAGCCGAGCGCGGCGATGTAGCCCGTAAATCCGAGCAACGCCGCTGCGCCGACGGCTTCACCCGCGAACACGAGCCCTGGCTGCACGCCCTCTTCAGTGGCGGCGCCACCGGCACGCCACGCATAGCCCAGTGCAAGCGCGGCTAGACCGACAATGGCGCCCTGCGCGGTGATCCAGAAACCGAGCGGAGCCCCGCCCACGCGAAAGAGATTGAGGGTCAGCGCGGCGAGCGGCAAAGCCAGCGCCAGGATGAGCCAAACCGCGACGCTCGCCAGCATCAAGCGGCGCGAGGGTCGGCTTGCACCGGTGATGTCCCCTTGACCGCCCATCCTCTCCCCTTCCGGACCCCGACGCAGCGTGCTGCGGCGCGCGTTATTGCCGTGAGAAAGGCGTTCCGATCAAGGCATGGCGCGCCGTCGAGATGCAGAATTTAGCAGCGATTGCCCAAAAAGCGCGCGCCTGGGGTTGCGCTCACGATCAACTCAGGTTCGCCGTCCGCATGCGTACAAGATGTCGCACGTCAAATCCGGCGCATGCCGGCAGATTCCGCCAATCTTCGAATGAACGATGCGTGCCTAGATTTTGAAATGCACTGAGGCCTTTGAAACGTAATGCGGCCTTGAAATGCAATGGGGCGGCACGCCGAGCGCACCACCCCAATAGTTTCGTCCCTAGACTTGGACCTTTATTCTTTTTTTTGGAGCTTACGACCGGTCCGGCCGTCGCAAGCGGGGGCACCATGTACCATCACGACTTCTGCGTCAAGTCACCGCGCGACATAAAAAATTCCGTCATGGAAGCCGCTTAGGACGCTCACTGAGAATGCTCGTCGTGATGCATTTCTCCGCGCATTTGGTCGGGTGACATCATCTTGTCATGTGATGACATCGAGTCCTCGGTCGGCTGATGATCGAGGCCGTGCGGGCCCATAGCAGCCATCGGTTCGACGGTGGCATCGACCTCGATCGGGCCGGCCTTTGCGAAGGTCAGCGTCAGCTTGATGAGATCGCCCTCTTTGAGCGGCTGTTTCAGGTCGAACAGCATGATGTGCTCGCCCATGGGCTTCAGGACATGCGATTCACCGGGCTTCAAATCGATTCCATCGAGACGGCGCATCTTCATCACGCCGCCAGCCATCGAGTGCGAATGCACTTCCGCCCGGCCGGCGACCGGCGATGAAACGCTGATCAATCGATCCGATGTGTTTTTATCGGTCCTGATTTCGAGGAAGGCCGACCCGATCGTCGCGCCCGCAGGCGTCGCCCGCGCCCAGGGGTGGGCAACCGTCACGCCCTTGCTTGTGGCCCCGTGGGCAGTGGCAACGGTTGGCAACAGCACCAAAAGGCTCAAAACCAGAATTTTCATGGGCATCGTAAACGCCTCCAGCAGATCGCAATTTCCAGCGGTTTTAGGCCATGTAGGGCCCGATGTGGCATGCGGCATGGCGTGCGCAAATCTAGGCCTGCCTTAACCTCCGGCAGACCGATATGTGATAGAGTCTAGCCATCTTGAGGCGGTATCGGGTCTTAACGATTTGTCATCGGCAAAACGCATTCTTCTGATCATCGGCGGCGGCATCGC
>DATBRP010000303.1:0-6310 GCA_036560245.1 Hyphomicrobium sp. | reverse complement strand
GCCGAGGCGCTGCCGCTGACGAATGACAAGAACGCCCTGACCTCGAAAATAAACGGCTTGCAATTGGCGGGTAGCACGGCGGGTCACGTCGGCACGGCGTGGGCTTGGTACATGCTGTCGCCCAACTGGGCGTCCCTGTGGTCGTCTTCAAGCACGCCGGCCGCTTACAACACCCCAAAGCTGCAGAAGATTGCCGTCCTGATGACGGACGGCGAGTACAACACGCAATACACGACGAACGGCGTTCCCGATAACTCGAATTCGCTCACGGTATGTCCGAACGCCGCCAACGGCGTCTGTTCGAGCGCCCAGGCGATCTCTCAATGCACGGCTATGAAGGCCAAGGGCATCGAGGTGTATACCGTCGGTTTCATGCTCGACAACCAGACTGCCGTCAACACGTTGTCGAGCTGCGCGACCGACGCTTCGCACTTCTACAATTCCTCGACGGGTGATGCGCTAAAAGCGGCGTTCAAGGATATCGCGCTGAAGATCTCGACGCTTTATCTGTCGCAATAAGATTTCGGAGATTTCCGAGGCATTCGCATGGGGGCGCTCTCGGGCGTCCCCATTTTATTGGGTAGCGCCGGTTACGCGTCGCCGACGCATTCTTCGTCAAAGCCCGCTTCGACGAGTTTGACCAAAGCCTGCAACGCTTCAGGTCCCTGCGGGCCTTGGGATACGATGTGAAGCTCGGAGCCCGGTCCCGCTGCCAGCATCATCAGGCCCATGATCGACGTTCCGCCGACGGACTGGCCGTGGTGCGTAACCGTTACCGTCGCGTCGTAGCGTTCGGCGCATTTGACGAACTTCGCCGAGGCGCGCGCGTGCAGTCCTTTGACATTGCGAATGGTCACGACGGCTTCGGGGCGGAGGCTGTTGAAGAGCTCGGGCATCGTTTCTCGCGTCTTCAGCCGCCGGACAATTCCTGGCTTGCGACTTTGATGTATTTCTTGCCCGCGTCGCGCGCCATGACTACGGCCTCGGGCAATGGCACTTCGCCGCGGATGCTCGCGAGCTTCACCAGAATTGGCAGGCTGATGCCGGCGATGACCTCGGCTTTCGATTCATCCATCACCGAAATGGCGAGATTGGATGGCGTGCCGCCGAACATATCCGTCAGGATGATGACACCGTCACCGTCGTCGACGCGTTTGACGGAATCCAGGATGTCGACGCGACGGGCTTCCATATCATCATCGGGACCGATCGCGATCGTTTCGAGCGCGGCCTGGGGGCCGACGACGTGCTCCAGCGCATTGCGGAATTCGAGGGCTAGGCCGCCATGCGTGACAATGACAAGTCCGATCATGTGCGCCGGCCGTTACATTCTTCTTATGCGGGACAGCCGAGGGGCTTCGCCGTGGCGCGGAAAGTGGCAAGTGTTCGTGGCCCGCGCAAGAGGTTTCTGGCACGGGTCTAGCCTAAAGCACAACACGTGGCAGGTCGGCCATTGCGAGGGCTGTAAGAAGTTTAAGTGGGGATGAATTTTCGAAGGGGAAGAGGCGGATTACGGGAACTTCCAAGCCCAGAAGCCCGGTCTTTGGCCAAGGGTCTGGAAACCTGTCGATCGTGCCTTCGCGCAGGAGGTCGGCGACAAGCACGATCTCGGCTTCGTCTGTAGCGGCAACCTCTAGGATGCCGACGCCACGGACTTCAAGCCTACCGCGCAGTGTCGAGGGCGCCGACGCCACGAGGCGAGGGCGTGTGCGGGAGAGATCCTTTGTCAGGATCACTTGATCGTCGGCGACGAGCTTCGCGGCGTCCCGAATAAGCGACGACGGGCCGAGCGCCAAGCAACGCAGAGCCAAGTCGGATTTGCCGGACCCAGATGGGCCGCGAATGAGTGCGCCACGGCTACCGATCGCAATCGCCGTTGCATGGACGCGATCAGCTTCTCCTGGCAAGCCCGGCTCCCGTGTTGGTTGTCAGCGGCAGGCGGACCGTGAACCGCGCGCCGTTCGTCAGTTGTGCGCCGTTCGGCGGCCGGTTCTCGGCGAAAATCTCGCCGTTGTGGCTGATGACGATCTCGCGCGAAATGGAAAGCCCTAGGCCTGAGTTTTTGCCGCGCTTGGTATCGGTCTGCGGCCGGTCGCTGTAGAACCTGTCGAATATCTGACCGAGCTTGTCGGCTGGAATGCCGGGCCCTTCGTCCTCGATCGCGATTTCGATCTTGCTGCCATTGGGTCGGGCGCGCACCGTCACGGTGCCGCCTTCCGGCGAGAACGACAGAGCGTTATCGATGAGGTTCGTGAACACCTGTCCGAGCCGGCCGTCATTGCCGCGTACTTTATAAGACGAGGGCGCCGCCGGCTCCATGATCAGCTGTATCTTGCGGCTGTCGTCGGCCAGCATTTCCGTAAACAGGCCTTCGACGTTTTCGAGCACGCCGCGAATATCGACGGTTTCCATTTGCTGACGCGCCAGTTCTGCGTCGAGGCGCGAGGTGCTGGAAATGTCGTTGATCAGGCGGTTGAGCCGTTTGAGTTCGGCCTGGATTTCTTGGACCAGCTCGGTTCGGTTTGAATCCGATTTGGCGTAGGTGAGCGCTTCCGCCGTCGAGCGCGCTGCGGCCAGCGGATTTTTCAGCTCATGGGCAACGTCGGCAGCGAACTTTTCGCTGGCCTCGATGCGCTTGTAAAGGGCGTTGGTCATGGCGACGAAGGCGCGACTGGTCTGGCCGACCTCGTCACGCCGATCTGTCAGATCCGGCAGTTCCTGGCGCGCTGAAATGTTCTGCGTCACGTGGTAGGCGGCTTCCGAAAGTCGCCGCATGGGACCGGCCACCGTTCGCTCGAGAACGAGCGAGCTGCCAATGGAAACGAGCAGAGCCATCGCCGCGATCTGCAGGATCAGCCAGCGTTCGTCCCATAGGACATCGTCGATGTCGCCGGGCTTCGTCGAGACGAGAAGCACGCCGAGAATCTTGTTGCCGCGCTTGATCGGTTCGGCCATCGACACGATCTGCTGGCCGCGCTTGTTGAGCAGCAGGATCGGGGTCTCGATCCCCTGCTGCGCCGCCTTCTTCACTTCCGGATAGAGAAATCCGTTGGCAGTGCCGAGCTCGCGGTAGACTTTGAGTTCCTTGTTGATCACCCAGTAATTGAGCCGCGTCCAAAAGTTCCGCAAACGCGGGGCCGGGCTGTTATCTGCGCCGGCATTCTGTTTGGAATCGTCCGAAAACAAAGTTTCGCTGTTGATGATCAGCGTGCCCTTTGCCGAATAGATACGCGCCTTCAGGCTGGCGGGTCCGACGAGCTTCCTCAAGATGACGGCTGCCATATGGGGATCGATGGGAAGCTCGAGGGCGGCAAAAGCGTCGTCGCGCTGGGCCCAGGTCGCGGTTTTTTCGGGCAGGCGGTTCGGGTCGAAGATCGCTCGCTCGTTGACGGCGCGATAGGCGATCGCCTCGGATGTGATGCGCGATACAGTCTTGACGACGTCGACTTTGGCGTCGAGCAGCCAACCGTGATGCAGGCTGAGATAGAGCATCGCGAACAGGAGCCCGGCGAGGCCGATTATGTTCGCGAGCAGAATTCGGCGTCGGAGATTGGTTCCGATCTTGCGCGCGATCCAGCCGTGCGTGATCAACCGGCTGGACCAGAGCAAAGACGCCATCAGCGCCTTGCTCCAGTCGAAGCGGGGTCGGTCCTCGGTCACGGACGGCTGCGCGACAACGTTCGCCGCGCCCGAAAGCGCGGCGCCTACCGCGATGTCGTTGCTGTCGAGCGCCATCCTATCCCCAATGACGGCGTACCGTTCATTCCTTGAAGCGGTACCCCACGCCGTAGAGCGTTTCGATCACATCGAAATCGTCGTCGACCTGTTTGAACTTCTTGCGAAGCCGCTTGATGTGACTGTCGATCGTACGGTCGTCAACGTAAACCTGATCGTCGTATGCGGCGTCCATAAGGGCATCGCGCGTCTTGACGACGCCGGGCCGTGTCGCCAATGCCTGCAAAATAAGGAATTCCGTCACCGTGAGTGTAACGGGCTTGTTGTCCCAGTGGCAGGTGTGGCGTTCGGGATCGAGCTTCAGTTTGCCGCGCTCAAGCACGCGCTTGGCTTCGTCCTCGACGGTCGTGCCGTCCTTCGGCGCGGCGCGGCGCAGAACAGCCTTCACGCGCTCGACGATAAGGCGCTGCGAAAAAGGCTTCGCGATATAATCGTCGGCGCCCATCTTGAGGCCGAAGAGTTCGTCGATCTCCTCATCCTTCGACGTCAGAAAGATGACAGGCATCGCCGACTGCTGACGCACGCGACGCAAAAGCTCCATGCCGTCCATACGCGGCATCTTGATATCGAAGATGCCAAGGTCGGCAGGTTCTTCGGTAAGGGCTTCGAGCGCCGATACGCCATCCCCGTAGGTACGGACTTTGTAGCCTTCGGCTTCCAGCGCCATCCTCAGGGAAGTCAGAATGTTCCGCTCGTCGTCGACGAGTGCGATGGTGCTCTTTTCCTTCATATTTTCCTCTCAAGCCCCGGGGTGCGGCTGCATGCGCTCGCGCTGCCTTTGGCGCTTATGGCGGCATGGTGGACCAATTGTGGCGCTCCGTCCAATGGACGCCAGAGGCTGAATGACACCTGAATATGCGACATCGACCGCAACGGCAAGCAATGCCGGAGCATTTCTCTGCGTACAAATCGACGTGGCGGCCGTTCAATTGCGCCGGCGACGAGGATTGTTGATCGACGTCCAGTCTTCGAATAATTTGAGCGGTAACATAATGTTACAAATTCTGTCACGCGGTCGCTCGTTTAAGACCTTCGCATAGCTTGAGCTTGCCTTCATCGTTCCATAAGCAGCTTATCCGCTTCGGATAGTTTGCAGTGCACGCAGCATTTACTGCGGATCGAACGGAAATGCGTTGTTCCACGTTCATCGTCCGGCCGGCATGTCGCCGCGCCAGGATCGGCAAGGGTACGTTTTCGTATGACCATCCAGCTGTTTCCGATCGGGCCGACACAAAAAATCCGCAAGAACGTCCGTGAGGCGGAATTGATTGAGCACATCGTTCGCCGGTCTGAAGGCCGGTTGGCGGCGAGCGGAGCTGTCGTCGTCGAAACGGGGCAACACACGGGGCGTTCGGCTGAAGATAAGTATGTCGTACGCGACCAGGAGACGGACCGTGCGATCTGGTGGGACAGCGCGAAGGAAATGTCGGAGGAGCAGTTCGACCGGCTGCTCGCGGACTTCATCGCTTTTGCGCGTCACAAAGAACTTTATGTCGAGGATCTCTTTGCCGGTGCCGACAGTGCGCATCGTCTCAATGCGCGCGTCGTAACGGAATTCGCCTGGCACGCTCTGTTCATTCGCCATCTTCTGCGCCGGCCTGAAATTGCCGAACTTGATAGCTTCGTTCCGGAGTTCACCGTCGTCGACCTGCCGAGCTTCCGAGCGGCGCCGCTCTATCACGGCACGCGAACCGAAACCGTCGTCGCCTGCAACTTTTCAAAACGCATCGTGCTGATTGGCGGCACGAGCTATGCGGGCGAAATCAAGAAGAGCGTTTTTTCGTTCTTGAATTATATCCTGCCGGTGAAGGGCGTGATGCCGATGCACTGCTCGGCAAACGTCGGCAAGGACGGCAGCTCCGCGGTGTTCTTCGGCCTTTCCGGAACGGGTAAAACGACGCTCTCCGCCGACCCCGAACGGGAGCTTCTGGGCGATGACGAGCACGGCTGGTCGGATAAAGGCATCTTCAATTTCGAAGGTGGGTGCTACGCCAAGACCATTCGCTTGTCGAAGTCGAGTGAGCCGCAAATTTGGCAGGCGTCGAATCGTTTCGCGACCGTTCTCGAGAATGTCGTCATCGATCCGGTGACACGGGTTCCCGATTTCGACGACAATCGCCTCGCCGAGAATTCGCGCTCGGCGTATCCGCTGGACGCGATTGCCAATGCCAGCCCCACCGGTACCGCCGGTCACCCGAAAAATATCGTGATGCTGACGGCAGATGCGTTTGGCGTGCTGCCGCCGATCGCGAAGCTGACGCCGAGCCAGGCGATGTATCATTTTCTTTCGGGCTTCACGGCAAAGGTGGCGGGCACCGAGAAAGGCATGGGCGCCGAGCCGAAGCCGACGTTCTCGACCTGTTTCGGCGCGCCCTTCATGCCGCGCCATCCGAGCGTTTACGGCAATCTGCTGCGGCAACTGATTGCCGAGCACGACGTCGATTGCTGGCTCGTCAACACGGGATGGACCGGCGGCAAGTTTGGCGAGGGTACGCGCATGCCGATCAAGGTGACGCGGGCGTTGCTCGACGCGGCGCTGTCCGGCGATCTCAAGCATCAGGCGATGCGCGTCGAT
>DATBRP010000302.1:0-4862 GCA_036560245.1 Hyphomicrobium sp. | reverse complement strand
AACACCGAGATCACAACCTTCCCCGGACGTTTGTGGAAAACGGCTCTTTATCCGCAAGCCAAGGAGATGGCGGCATTCGACATTCCTGCCGAAGAGCAGAAGGTGCCGAAAGTCGATTTCAATACCAAGTAGCGCTGGCGGAATACCTTCTTGACAGGAACCCGTCCGATGGCTGGCGCAGCAATTGCCGCACGGTCTTTGGCACCACGAAACGGGCGTGCGAGTTGGCGCATTGCGCTGCTCGTTCCGCTCGCGGCGCTGTGCGTATTTTTCGTGCACGTCGCAATCGCGATTGCAGCGCCGACATATCCTGAACTGACGGGCCGCGTCACGGATCAGGCCGGCCTTCTCTCGCCAGCTGACAAGGCCGATATCGAAAACGAGCTGGCCTCGCTCGAGCAGACCTCGACGGATCAGCTTGCGGTGGTCACGGTCAAATCGCTCGAAGGTTATCCGATCGAGGATTACGGCATCGGCCTCGCCAGAAAGTGGGGCATCGGTCAGAAGGGCAAGGACAACGGCGTCTTGCTCATCGTCGCGCCGAACGACCGCAAGGTCCGCATAGAAGTCGGCCGCCGCCTGGAACCGATGATGACCGACACCATGTCGGCGCTCATCATCGAGAATGCGATCCTGCCGAAATTCCGTCGCGGCGATTTTGCCGGCGGCATCAAGGACGGCGTGCGCGACATCAAGACGGTCCTGCTGGGTGACGCCGAGGAAGTGAAACGTCGCGCGCAAGGCGGAAGGACACCGCACGACGATCCAACCGCGATGATCCACTTGCTTGTCTTCTTCCTCATCTTTGCGCTGATCATCTGGATCAATTATCGCAATGCGCAGGCCATGGGCGCCGGCATGCCGGGCGGCCCGCGCCGGCGCGGAGGCGTCATCTTCATTCCCGGCGGCTCCGGCAACTGGGGCGGAGGGTGGTCGGGCGGCGGCGGTGGCGGCGGCTGGTCCGGTGGCGGCGGCGATTTCGGCGGCGGCGGCGCCTCGGGAAGCTGGTAACGATGACGGAACAACGGCAACACGGTTGTGATCCATGACCTTCATCAGCAGTAAGGACATCGAGCGAATTTCGCAGGCGATCACCGACGCCGAGCGCACAACGTCCGGCGAGATCGTCGCCGTCGTTGCTGAACAGAGCAGCCGCTATCAGCATATCCCGTTCATGTGGGCCGCACTGCTGGCGCTCGTCATCCCGTGGCCGCTCATCCATTTCACCTGGATGAAGGTGCAGTGGATATTCCTCATTCAGCTCCTCGTCTTTCTGGCACTTCTGGCGCTCGCGTGGCACCCCAATGTGCGCATGGCACTGGTCCCCAAGTCGATCAAGAATGCCAATGCCAAGCGCCGCGCCAGCGAGCAGTTCCTTGCCCAGAACTTGCACACCACCACGGGTCGCACTGGCGTATTGCTCTTCGTTTCCGTTGCCGAACAGCGCGTCGAAATCATCGCCGACAGCGGCATTGACGGCCGTGTCGAAAAAGGCACCTGGCAAACGATCGTCGACGAGATGACGCGCGATTTAAGTGCCGGTCGGACGACCGACGGCTTCATTCATGCCATCCAACGCATCGGCGCACATCTCTCGGAGCATTTCCCACCCGGCTCCATCGACCCGAACGAACTTCCCGACCATCTGATCGTTTTGCGAAACTGACAGCGGGGTGTGCTAAAGACGCGTCGCAGGCGCTGCGCACGGAGGGGAAGCGATGGCGACAGTCGATCTCAGCGGTTCGGCCGCAGGCGAAGCCTTGGCGACAAACGGAACTGCCGCACGCGCGCCTCTCAGGGCCCGCGTATCGTGGATGCTTTACGACTGGGCCACACAACCGCACTACACACTCGTGCAGACGTTCCTGTTCGCGCCCTATTTCGCCAATTCGATCGTTCAGAACTCGGCTTGCGGCACGCTGATCGCTCAGGGCAGCGAAAAGGCCGCGTGCGGGCAGGCGCTCTGGGGCTACGCCGCGTCCGTTGCCGGCCTCCTGATTGCCGTCTTGAGCCCGTTTCTCGGCGCAGCCGCCGATGGACGCGGCGCACGCAAACCCTGGATGGCAGGCCTTTCGCTCGTCTTCCTCGCCGGCCTCAGCACACTCTGGCTCGGCCAACCTGCGGCGCCTTTCACGACGATCCTGCTCGTCCTCGCGGGCTTCATCGCGGCGACCTTGGCTGCCGAATTGATGAGCGTTTTCTCCAACGCCATTATGACCGGCCTCGTGCCGAAGGACGAACTCGGCCGCCTCTCGGGAACCGGGTGGGCCGTCGGCTATTTCGGTGGCCTCGTAAGTTTGGCTCTCGTCGCCGGGCTTCTGGTGCCGATGCCGGGTGAACCAAAAACCTTACTCGGACTTCAACCGCTTTTGACGCTCGACAGCGCTGCGCACCAGAGCGACCGCATTACCGGGCCATTCGCAGCGGTCTGGTTCGCGATCTTCATCATTCCGTTCTTCCTGTTCGTGCCGGACAGAAGGGCCTCTGGAATTCGCGCGCATCCCGAACGCTCTGCCAGGGCTGAACTCTGGGACACGATCAAGTCGCTTCCTTCGATGCCGAGCCTGCTGATCTTCCTTATCGCGCGCATGCTCTTCACTGATGGCTTGACTGCCATCTTCGCGTTCGGCGGCATTTATGGAGCTTCGGTCTTCGGTTGGGGACCGCTGGAACTCGGCATATTCGGGATCATACTGACGCTCGTTGGCGCATTCGGTGCGCTGATTGGCGGTTATCTCGATGACCGGTTCGGCCCCAAGACCGTGATCATCGTCGCACTCCTCGCCCTCATCGTCGGAGCCATCGGAATTCTTTCGGTCGACAAGACGCACATCTTTTTCGAAACCCAGGTCACCGAGAAAATCCCCGGCTCGAAGCCATTCTCGTCGATCGGCGAGCAGGTATTCTTGGCGTTCGCTATTCTCGTTGGCCTCGTCGCGGCACCCGTGCAGGCCGCTAGCCGCTCGCTCCTCGCGCGCCTGGCACCGCCGGACAAGATCACGCAATACTTCGGGCTCTTCGCTTTTTCGGGAAAAGTCACGGCGTTTCTGGCGCCGTTCTTCGTCGCCTTCCTCACACAGGAAACCGGCAGCCAGCGCATCGGCATGTCGGCCGTGCTGGCGTTCCTCGTGATCGGCGTCCTGATGATGCTGTTCGTCAGAACGCGGCCGCGCGCAGCCTAACGCGACGTTCAGTGCCGGAAGTGACGGACGCCGGTGAAAACCATCGCGAGCCCGCGCTCGTCGGCGGCCTTGATGACGTCGTCGTCGCGCATTGACCCGCCTGGCTGAATGACTGCCGTGACACCTGCTTCCGCCGCCGTGATGAGGCCATCGGCAAACGGGAAGAATGCATCCGACGCAACGACCGCACCGACCGTCAATGGCTTATCAAGCCCCTGGGCCTTTGCGGCTTCGGCGGCTTTCCAGGCCGCGATACGCGCAGAATCAACGCGGCTCATCTGACCGGCGCCGATGCCGACCGTCGCGCCGCCTTTGGCGTAAACGATCGCGTTCGACTTGACGTGCTTTGCGATCTTGAAGGCGAACCTCAAATCCGCCAGCTCGGCATCCGTCGGCGCGCGCTTCGTCACGATCTTCAATTCTAAATCGTCGGCATTGCTCGCGTCGCGCGATTGCACGAGAAACCCACCCGCCACGGATTTGACGAGCAATCCCGCCGCGCGCGAATTCGCGAGGCCGCCGGTCAGCAACAATCGCAGATTCTTCTTGGCCGCGAAGACCGCTTTGGCTTCGTCGGTCGCATCCGGCGCAATCACGACTTCGGTAAAGATCTTGGCGACCTCATCCGCAGCACTTTTGTCGATCGGTTGATTGAACGCCACGATGCCGCCGTAGGCGCTGACCGGATCGGACGCCAGCGCTTTCAGATAGGCATCCTTGAGCGACCCGCCGACCGCCACGCCGCATGGGTTGGCGTGCTTGATGATTGCGACAGCCGGAGATTTCGCGTTGAACTCCGAAACCAGTTCGAACGCCGCGTCCGTATCGTTGATGTTGTTGTAGGAGAGTTCCTTGCCCTGCAGCTGACGCGCCGTCGCGACGCCAACCCGGCCTCGATCCGAAATATAAAGCGCCGCCGATTGGTGTGCATTCTCGCCATAACGCAAAGCCTGCCCGAGCTTACCGCCGAAAGCGCGCCACTCGGGCGTCGCCGTGCCGATCTCGTTCGCAAACCAATTGCTGATCGCCGCATCGTAGGCCGCCGAGCGCGCGAACGCTTTGGCTGCGAGTTCTTTGCGGAACGCCAGCGTCGTCGCGCCGCCGTTCGCCGAAATTTCCGCAAGCACGCGCGCGTAATCGTCAGGCTCGACGACGACCGTAACGCTCGCATGATTTTTTGCAGCCGCCCGGATCATCGCCGGACCGCCGACGTCGATATTCTCGACGCAATCGTCGTATGCCGCGCCCTTCGCGACCGTCTCCTCGAAAGGATAGAGATTAACGACGAGCAGATCGATCGGCAGAATCTCGTGTTCGCGCGCCGATTTTTCGTGTTCGGCATTGCCGCGAATGGCAAGCAACCCACCATGCACGCGCGGATGCAGCGTCTTCACGCGGCCGTCCATCATTTCCGGAAATCCGGTCAATTCCGAAACGTCCATCACCGCCAAACCGGCGGCCTTGAGCGCCGCCGCAGTGCCGCCCGTCGAAACGATATCGACGCCGCGCTCTTTAAGGGCGGTCGCGAACGCGACTAGCCCGGTTTTATCGGATACGGAAAGAAGCGCTCGGCGTACGATCTGATCGGCCATGTTTACCCCGCATGTTTGCAGAGGCGGTTATCATGGTCTTTCCGGCAAGACCATCCCAGCGGCTGGAAAACGCGCGATTGTGCCGCGT
>DATBRP010000301.1:0-11344 GCA_036560245.1 Hyphomicrobium sp. | reverse complement strand
AACGGCCAAGCTCCTGATCCTGTCGCAGGTCGTCTTGAGCCTTCAGCTGCCTTTCGCCATCGTGCCGCTCGTCCAGTTCACGGCAAGCCGCAGCAAGATGGGTGATCTCGTTTCGCCGCGCTGGCTGACCGCGATCGCAGCGGTAATCGCAGTCACGATCATCGTGCTGAACGCCAAGCTGACTTGGGATTTCGTAGCCGGGTAACAGCCGCGTCTTTGTCAGAGCCGCATCGCTACTTCGCCGCCACCGGCAGACTATCGAGATCCTTGATGTACCACTTCTCGACCTCGACGACGGCCGGGTTCTCGCCGTTCGCGTAAATCCAACTATCGATAGCCCAGCGCTGACCATCGGAAGTTTCCTTCAGAACCGCAGTCCAATGCGTCCAACCGGCGACGCCTTTCCATAGTTGATCCTTGGAAAACGGCGTGCCGACAGTATGGAATTTCAGCAGCCCGTTGTTCTGCATGACGAGCATGTAGCTCGTCGTGTTTGTCGATTCATCAACGCAATCCATTTGCGTCGGATCACCGGAGGCTGCGAAATCCATGCCCGCACGATCCGTATCCGTGCCGATGGCCTTGCCGACACGCGTCTCCATCCATCCGATCGAATAGGCGACGGCGCGCCGCTCTTCCGCTGCGGTATCGGACTTCTCGATCTTCTTGAAGATCGCCCGAAGTTCGTCGATGTCGGCGTCGTCGAAGGTGAACTTCGTGCGCATCTTGCAGGTATAGGCGTGGCAAACCGTAACGGTGTTCTTATTCGGCGCATCGACCTGAAAGTCGGCATAATGGTCGCTGACCGGCCCCAACCGGTCGTGCGTGCAGCCGGCAATCGCCACGGCGAGCCATACAAACCACACAACCCGTTGCAAGCCCATGCCGCCCCGCTTAAGTACGCCGATAGGACGCGATTGGCGCGACCTCTTCATTGTCGCTTAACACTCGAACGATTCGCGTCAAAACGCTTCCCGCGAAACGATTCGGAAGCTGTGGAACCTTTGTGCATATGATGAGACGACCCGCCATTCATGTTGTCGGAGCGGGCCTTGCAGGCTCGGAGGCCGCGCATCAGATCGCGAACGCTGGCGTCCCCGTCGTCCTTCATGAAATGCGCCCCACGCGCGCGACCGAAGCCCATAAAACCGATGGTTTCGCTGAACTCGTCTGCTCGAATTCTTTCCGCTCGGACGATTGGGAGAACAATGCGGTCGGTCTCCTGCACGAAGAGATGCGCCGCGCCGGGTCGCTGATTATGGCCGCCGGCGATAAGCATAAGCTACCGGCCGGCGGCGCCCTCGCCGTCGATCGCGATGCGTTCTCGGAGGAAGTCACCGAGCGGCTTTCACAGAACCCCCTCGTGACCATCGAACGCGGCGAACTCGACGGCATGCCGCCTGATGATTGGGCGAACGTCATCATCGCGACGGGCCCGCTGACCTCGCCCGCGCTCAGTGCTGCGCTCGCGACATTGACGGGAGAAGAGTCGCTCGCGTTCTTCGATGCGATCGCCCCCGTAATTCACCGCGATAGCATCGATACGTCCATAGCCTGGTTTCAGTCGCGCTATGACAAGGTTGGACCTGCCGGAACTGGCGCCGACTATCTCAACTGCCCGATGTCGAAACCCGAGTACGAGGCTTTCATCGACGCGTTGCTTGCGGGCGAGAAGACATCCTTCAAGGAGTGGGAGGCTTCGACACCCTACTTCGACGGCTGCCTGCCGGTCGAGGTGATGGCGGAGCGAGGCCGCGATACGCTGCGCTTCGGTCCGATGAAACCCGTCGGCCTCGACGATCCGAGGACCGGGCGCTGGCCTCACGCTGTCGTGCAGCTTCGTCAGGACAATGCCCTCGGCACGCTTTGGAACATGGTCGGGTTCCAGACCAAGTTGAAGCACGCCGAACAGGTGCGCGTTTTTCGAACCATACCTGGGCTTGAAAATGCCGAGTTCGCGCGTCTCGGCGGGCTGCATCGCAACACCTACCTGAATTCGCCGAAGCTACTCGATCGCTCGTTACGCCTGAAGGCGCAGCCGCGCTTGCGCTTCGCCGGACAGATCACCGGCGTCGAGGGCTACGTCGAGAGCGCTGCGATGGGCTTGCTTGCCGGTCGCTTCGCTGCTGCCGAAGCCCTGAGCCGCGTAAGCGAAGCGCCGCCCGCGACGACCGCGCTCGGCGCCCTGATCAATCACATTACCGGCGGGCATCTGCTGAGGGACGATGGCGAACGCGCGTCGGCGCGATCCTTCCAGCCGATGAACATCAACTACGGCTTGATCCCCGATCTCGACAAGCAGCCAACGCACGATCAGAACGGCGTGCGTCTCAAGGGGCCGGAACGCGGTCGAGAGAAGAAACGCGCCATGTCGAGACGCGCGCTTGCGGATCTCGCTGGCTGGCTCGGCGACGATGTATCCGCCGCCAAGCAATCTGCCTAAATCGCAGCGGACACCCGTTACTGGCCCGCCGCTCCCTTTGAAGCCGGCGCAAACGGCTGGATGGTCGGCTCCGGCAAGGCTCCCGTTGCAGCCTTATCCTCTTGCGGCAACGTCGGTACGGCTTTCGCCATTGGTTCGCTAACCGGAGCCGGCGAGGCCCCATGCGAAGATACAGGCGCGAGTGCCGTGCCGGCCGCCGGAGCACCTGTTGCCCCGCCGCCAACTTCGACGGCAGGCGCCATCGGGACACCGGGCAGCGGTTCTGCCGAAACGGCACCGGGCGGCGGCGCCGCGCCGGTACTGGGCGTTCCTGCACCGACAACGGCCACGGGCGGAGCATCGGCCGAAGGCGCGAGTATGACCTTGGCGTCGGAAACCCCGCTATCCGGTCGGGCGACAGGGCCTGAAACGACCGGCACCGGAGGAGCATCAGGCGAAGGCTCGACGATCGCCTTGGCATCGGAAGTCCCGCTGCCCACGGCCGGTGCCGCCGAAGGACCCGGAATGGTGAGCACCGCTTTCACATCCGGAATTTCGCGCCCCGGCTCGGCGACCGGCGGAGGCGGAACATCATCCGGGTTCACCGATGAGACGTAGGCGTCGTTATCCGCGCCCTCACCGTACTTCGCAAGCACGGCGCGTGCCTTGCTGACGACAGCGTCGGCAATCGCCGCTTGACCTTCCGCTGTCGGATGGAATGCTCCCGAATACGTCGACGCCAGCACAAGCTGGAACGGCGCGAAAGGCTCGATCTTCAGGACTTTCGTCAGCAGTCCCGCGGCGACATGGAAGTTCGCCGTCATGAACGCATCGTTCGGCGTCCGGAACCAACGTTGCCGCGACGCATAAGGCTGATAGTCCGCCGGATTGTAGGGAGTCCACTTGCCGTCGATTTTGCGCGGCAGCCTCAGATCGTCGACTTGGCTGACGCCCGCGACAGTCAACCCCGCACAGATGCCCCGCCCGATGAAGGCGCGCCGGTGAGTCTCGACGTACGTCCAACCGTACTCATAGGCGCTTTCGCGCATCTGCCGGTTGAGCTTGTCGGCGAACCACGTACCGATTTTCAGCTTGGTTTTATCGAGCCTGAAATCGGGGACGACCTCCATGCCGGCTGTGCCGTCCTTGCAGGTCTCGCTGCCGTCACCTTCGAGCGCTAGACCCGGATAGGCGACGAGAAGAATGCGGTCGCTCTCGTCCCACGGCATGTAGAGGACGTTGTGAAGAGCACGATTGAGGGCCTTGTAGCGTGCGTCGAGATGGCTGAGCTGTGCCGAGGCCTGGGCTTCGCCATGCACTTCGCCGAGCCAGCCGCCAAGCTCTCGCAGCATCGATTCATTTGACAGCACGGCATTCGCGAGAAGACGCGAAAAGCCGATATCGTTGCCGCCGATCGACACTAGAACGAGGTCGATCTTACGCGCCGCGTCCTGTGGGCATTTCCGTAGAACGAGCCCACCCTCCAGCTCGGGAATCTGGCCGTTGATATGATACGCCTCCGGCAAATCCAGCGCTTCGGTTGAATTGTTGCCGCATTGCGCTTCGGCAACCGCCGAGAGCTGGGAGAACCGCGGCGGATTGGGCACCCACTCGTTGCCCTTGTAGCGCAGAAACAAACCATCGGTGACCTCGGCGCCGGCGCAGGAAACGCCGACGAACGTCACCGCCCGATGCGGATCTTCGATCGCAAGCTGCAACGCGGTGCGCATCTGCTCGGAATAGAGCGAGCGATGGCAAGCCTGATCGAGCCAGCGCGCGTTCTCCTTGATGAACGTGCTGTCGCCAAGCTCGCGCCAGGGGCCGACGCGTGCCGGATAGCCGGTCAGACCGCTGTAGATCCCGATGGTACTGTAGTCGGCGCTGCGCTCTCGCGAAAAGCGCACCGCGAGATCGGGATTGCCCTCGCCTGAAGCAAAACTATCGCCCATGCCCGCGATGAGAATATCGCGTACCTTGACGTCGGCCTTGGCAACCTGGAGACCGCCAATTTCGACGGTGACGATGGCGCCCTTCGGATAAGGAATGACGAAGCGCACCGATTCACTGCACGGCTGTATTATGGCATCGCCGCGGGGCTGCTCGGAATCGCGCGGAGCCGTCAGCCACGTGCACGACAGCATCTTGGCATCGTCGACGCCGGCAACCTTGAAGATGACGGCATGGCTCGTCGGATTGATGTAGTCGTCGTAAGCTTTGCACTTGAAGCGGTTGTTGTTCCAGCAGGTCTTGCGATACATCGAGGCCGCCCAGCCATCCGGATCGCGGCTCTGCAACGCGCGCTCTTCTGAAAGTACCGGCGTCGTGCGTTCGTCGGAATCGAGCGCGCGGTAAGTCTCGCGATGAGCTTCAGTATCCCTGGGATCGGTGAAGAAGCGGAACGGGTTTTCGAGGCGCCAGGTAATCGTAGCCGCCGCTTCGGCCCGACCCGGAACCGAAGCAGCACCGGCGATAGCCAAAAACAATAGCGGTAGTGCCGCGAACCTACGCGGCGCCGGCGGCGAGCGGGATTTCATGTGCCCTCTTCGCGTTGATCGTCAGAAGCGCCGAGCTTCAAAGCGTCCTGGCCCAATGCGCTCGTGCGATGCGCCACAAACGAGCGAGTGGCGGGATTTCCACGATGTCACGCCCCGGCTCGTGTCCAGGCTTCTGCAAAGCGCGAAAATAGGGCTCGATGAGGGCGAGAGGCAGTAATGCCGTGGTAAAAGCCCGTGGTTTACCCGCGAGTTGACGCCGCACCGCCGCCAGAGCCGCGTCCGCTTCCTTCGCGAGCCAAGCAACTTGCGGACGCCAGTCCGGCGCATCCGTCGACGCAGCCACCGCAGGCATTTTTGTCTCGGGCAATGGCGACCGCCCCGCCGCGAGCGTATAAGGCAGCGTGAGCCCAATCCGCGTGAGCCCGGAAGCGCGCGCGGCGGCAGCGACAATATCCTTTGCGTCAGCATCGAGCGGACCATGCAGGGCCTGCAACGCCAGCGCCAGCGGCGTTCCGTCGATGGCCTGAAACGCACTATTGAGCGCAACGTCGTCGATGGGCGGATCGGCATAGAGCGCATCGGTGTGGGCGCTGAAGTAATTTTCCAGCGCAGCACTCGGCAGCTTGTGACGCGCGACAACATCCGCGAATTGATCGAGCACTGGATTTCCCGATCGGCCGCGCCCGGCTTCGCTGCCAAGCAACGCGTCGCGCCACCACGCAATACGGATCTCGCCCAGTGGGGCATCGCTGACCAGCGGCGCAATGCGCGCGATCTCGCCATCGAAGGCGGCGATAGCGATCAGATCGTCACGAAGCTGGCGCGGCGCGAAAAGTGCCGCGTAATAGCGGTCCGGCGCATTGAGCCGGGCGCTGGCGCGCACGGCCTCGATATTGGCGCTCGCTTCTTCGGCCTTGCTCACGCGCAGCTCCACGATATGAGCGTCAAGGAACTGCGATCAGCGCCGCCGCGATCCGCCGTTTCTCCGCAATCAGAATGTTGTAAGTGCGCGCTGCGGCTCCTGTCGACATCGGCTCGAGGCCGACGTTGGCCTTGGCGAAGGCTGCGTAGACCGGCGGCTCCGGCCAGATCTGTCTTTCGCCGGTTCCAAGAAGCAGCGTTATCGGCGGTTCCAACGAACTCAGGACGAAATCGAAATCTTCGGGCCGAAACGCCTCCGCCGAGGTCGCCTTCCAGGCATAGACGCCGCTGGGCAGGCAAAGGATGGAACCGCGATGACTCATCTCAGCGAAGCGAAAACCGCCGTTGCCATAGGCGGTCACCGCAGTCTCGTAAGGGTAGCGCGCAACGGTTTCCATGCTGGGAAGCGCCGCTCCCGTCAGAGTCTCACGCCTTGGCTTTCGTCTTCGCGGCAGCTACCGACTTCGCTGCCATATCGCTCCAATCTCTCTTGACGCCAAGGTAGCCGAGTAGCGGCGCCGCGATGAAGATCGAAGAATAGGTTCCGATGACGACGCCCAATAGCATTGCAAGGTTGAAGTTCCGGATCACTTGGCCGCCGAAAATATAGAGCGCCAGAAGCACCGCCAACGCCGTCATACCCGTCAAAATCGTCCGCGACAGCGTCTCGTTGATCGATAGGTTGAGAAGCTCGTTCAGCTCCATTTTCTTGAACTTGCGCAGGTTTTCACGAATACGGTCCGAGACGACGACCGTGTCGTTCACCGAGTAGCCGAGAATGGTCAGAAGCGCGGCGACCGTCGACAAATCGAATTCGAATTGAAACAACGCAAAAATTCCGGCCGTCAACAACACGTCATGCGTCAGCGCCACCACGGCGCCGACGGCGAACTGCCATTCGAATCGGAACCAAACATAGGCGACGATCGCCAGAATGCCCGCCGCAACCGCGATGAAGCCGGTCATACGCAATTCGCTGGAGACAGCCGGCCCCACGACTTCGACACGCCGCTCCGTATAGTCGGCGCTCGTCGACTCGGTGACCTTCTTCAGAGCCGCCTGCTGCGCCGTCTCGCCTCCCGGTTGCTCTTCGAGCCGAACAAGCACGTCGTCCGGACTTCCAAACTGTTGAATCTGAACATTGCCCAGGCCAAGCGCATTGAGCCTTGCACGCAATGCACTGATGTCTGCATTTCCGCTCTTGGTCTTGAGCTCGATCAGCGAACCGCCCTTGAAGTCGACGCCGTAGTTGAGCCCGAACGTCGCGCACAACGCGATCGACACCAGCATCGCCACGATCGACAGCCCAAGCGCCGGTCCCTTGAACTTCATGAAGGGAAGACGCAGGTCGTGCGGGAAAATATCGGCGCCCTTGAAGACCGGAATGAATTTCATCAACACAGATCGGGTCTCCTAAACGGGAACGGTCGAGATGCGGCCCTTGGGCTGGGCCTTGAGCCAGTACGAGATCAACAGCCTGACGACCGTAACGGACGCGAAAATCGACGTTATAATGCCGATGGTCAGCGTCACGGCGAAACCGCGGATCGGCCCCGCACCCAACCAGAACATGATGAGCGCGCAGGCGAGCGTCGTGAGCTGGCTGTCGGCAATCGTCACGAAAGCGCGTTGAAAGCCGGCATCGATCGCCGACACCGGCGTCTTGCCGGTCCGTAATTCTTCGCGAATGCGCTCGTAGATGAGAACGTTCGCGTCGACCGCCATTGCGACGCCGAGAACGAGGCCAGCGATGCCGGGCAGCGTCAGCGTCGACCCGATCAGCGTCATCAACGCGAGCGTCAGCATCAAGTGCACGACGAGGCCGCAGCAGGCGAAAATGCCGAACGTGCCATAAGCGAGAATGGTCAGGCAAACGACGGCGATGCCGCCGATGATGCCGGCGCGTTTGCCGTCGGCGATGGAATCGGCGCCGAGCGACGGGCCGACTGTGCGTTCTTCGACGATGGTCAGCTTGGCCGGAAGAGAGCCGGACCGCAATTGCACCGCGAGCGTATTGGTGCTCTCGACCGTGAAGTTTCCGGAAATCTGCCCCGATCCGCCGAGGATCGGTTCACGCACGACGGGAGCCGACAGCACTTTGTCGTCGAGCACGATGGCGAATGGCCGGCCGACGTGGTCCTTGGTGAAAGTTGCAAACCTGCGGGCTCCGGCCTGATTGAAGCGGAAGTTGATCACGGGCTCCCCGGTGCGGCTATCGAACCCCGGTTGCGCGTCGGCAAGATCCGCACCCTGCACGACAGGCTGCTCACGCAGCAGGTAATCGCCACCGCCTTCGCTCTTGTCGCTCGGGTAGATCTTGTAACCAGCGGGGATCGTCGTCGACTTTGCTTCTTCCGCCGTCATCGACGGATGGACCTCGTGGAAGGTGAGCTTCGCCGTCTCGCCGATGAGCTTCTTCAGTTCCTTGGTATCCTTGAGACCAGGGAACTGGATCAGAATGCGGTCCGTGCCCTGACGCACGATCGTCGATTCTGACGTGCCGAGATTGTTGACGCGGCGATTGACGGTTTCGATCGACGCAGCTGCCGCATTCGAAATGCGCTGCCGGATGCCAGCTTCGCTCTCTTTGACGATGATGGTCCCGGCATCCGAGCCCGATGCGACATCGACGTCATAGCCACCGGTTCCGAGAAGGGCGCCGCCGATCGGCTGGCGGACCTTGTACAAGGCTTTGACTGCCGCTTCGCGCTCGTCGGGCTTGGCGAGCTTGATGACGAGTTGGGTCAAACCTTGCGTGCCGATACCGGTTACGCCGATCTTCGCTTCGCGAAGTACCTTCCGCGCTTCATCGCGCAGGTTGTTGATCCAGTCCTTCTTGATCTCGTCTTGATCCATCTCCAGCAGCAGATGCGCGCCGCCCTGCAGGTCGAGGCCAAGCGGCAGCTGCTTCTTCGGCATGAACGACGGCCACGACTGAACCGTCTCCTTGGAGAAGAAGTTCGGCATCGCGACCAGGAACCCGGCGAGACAGGTCAACAGAATGGCGATGATTTTCCAGCGAGTGAATTGCAGCATGGGAACGGATCTCGGGATCTTGGTGATGCGGGGCTATGCTTAGCCGCGCGGCGGCGGCACGATCATTGTCGCACGCAATCGGCGTTCAAATCACGTTGCGTCTTTGACAGGTTCGCCTTTCGAGCGGACCTCCAGGAGCGTGCTCTTGATGATGCGCACGCGGAGATTTTCAGCGAGTTCGACCTCGATCTCGTCGCTGGTGTCGGAGGCCTTAAGGACCTTGCCGACCATGCCGCCGGACGTGATGACTGTGTCGCCCCGGCGCACGGCATTCACCCGTTCGCGAAGCTCCTTGGCGCGCTGCGACTGCGGGCGGATCAGGAAAAAGTAGAAGATCGCCAGCATCAAAAGCATGGGGATCAAAAGGCCGCCGAGCGGGTCCATGGCGCTCGATGCAGTCTGCGCGAACGCGGGTGTCGTAAACATTGGTCGGCGAAATCCTCTGGGTGCGATTGGAAATAAGCACCCCTGCCCCGAGCCCGTTGGCCTCAGGCGAGCGCTCATCAAATTCGGCCCGGACTATAGTGCCCGGTGGCCCTTTTGCAACCTCGCAAAGGCGGACGTTTGCCGTTGGCATCGCGGACCGCAGCGATTAAACACGCTATTCCCGATAGATAGGCATTTGGACCTGCAAATGAACGACACCGAGGCGATAAGGCCACTTCTCGAACGGATTGCCGATGCACTCGACCGCCTTGGCCCTCCGGCGGTACGTACCCCCGATTTCGACGCCGCCGATGCCTTCGTCTGGCATACCGACGGCAGCCGCTTCGAGCCCGTGCCCGAGGTCAATCGCGTACCGCTGAGCCTGCTCCAGGGCATCGACCGCACAGCCGGCATTTTGCTCGACAATACGCGCCGGTTCGCCGCCGGACTTGCAGCCAACAACGCGCTCCTCTGGGGCGCGCGCGGCATGGGCAAATCGAGCCTCGTCAAAGCGGCCCACGCCGATGCACAAGCCATCTCCGGCCGGTTGAAGCTCATTGAAATCCATCGCGAGGACATCGCCTCGCTGCCGAAGTGCCTGGCGTATCTCAAGGCCGCGCCCTACCGCTTCATCGTCTTTTGCGATGACCTCTCCTTCGATCACGACGACACCAGCTACAAATCACTGAAGGCCGTCCTCGAGGGCGGCATCGAGGGCCGGCCTAAAAACGTCATCTTCTACGCAACCTCGAACCGGCGGCATCTGATGCCGCGCGAGATGATCGAGAACGAGCGCTCGACGGCGATCAATCCGGCAGAGGCGACTGAGGAAAAGGTTTCGCTCTCGGATCGCTTCGGTCTCTGGCTCGGATTTCACAACGCCAGCCAGGACGATTACCTGGCAATGGTGCGCGCCTACGTTCAGCACTTCAAACTGAAGATCGCCGACAAGGAACTTGAACGCGACGCCCTTGAATGGTCGACGACCCGCGGCGCCCGCTCCGGCCGCGTCGCCTGGCAATACGTGCAGGACCTGGCAGGACGTTTGAAAGCGTCGATTTAGGCGATGCCAAGCCCGCGCTTGGCGGCCGGTTCGCCGAAGGCGAGTCGCCAGGCGCAAATATAAAAAGAGCCGGATCGCACGATCCGGCTCTCAGTTTCCCTCTTTGCCAGCGCGGCAATTACCCCCGCGCTAGACCATCGCGTCAGAGTTTCTCGAGGTACGGGATCGGATCGACCGGCCTCGAGCCCTGACGCAATTCGAAGTGCAGCTGCGGCTGGTCGACCGATCCGGTCTTACCCGCCTTGGCGATGACCTGCCCGCGCTTCACCTTATCGCCACGCTTCACGAGCAGTTCGTCGTTATGCGCGTAGGCCGTCACCCACCCGTTGTCGTGACGAAGCAGCACGAGATTGCCGTAGCCTTTAAGTTCGTTGCCGGCGTACGCGACGACACCCGACTCCGCCGCGTGAACCTCTGTGCCAAGCGGCACGGCGAGATTGATGCCGTCGTTGTGCGTGCCATCCGGACGCCCACCGAACCCAGCGATGATCCTGCCGGTCGTCGGCCACCGAAGTTTGACTGTGGCAGCGACGGCGGATGCCGCTGCCGGAGCCGCGAGCGCTACTTTCTCTTCGGGCTTCGGCGGTTGCGCTGCCGGAGGCGGCGCGACCTCAGACGACGCGGCAGCAGGTGCTGCGTTCGGCGTCGCGTCGTTTGTCTTATCCGTCAGCGACGCCACGCGGTGTTCGCCATTGATGATCGTCGGCCGTGTCGTGATCGATTGCCCATAGTTGGGAAGCTCCGCGGGCGGTTCGGCTGCCGCGACCGGCGGCACGACGGCCGACGGCGTGTTTGTCGCCACGCTCGGCGCGGACCGCGGGGCCGACGCGACGGCAGGCGTATCGTTGCCGCCGCGGCCTGGCACCCTCAGCACGACACCCGGCTTGACCCGGCGTGGATCGGTGATGCCGTTGACCTGCTGCAGCTCGGCAAACTTCACGTTGTGTGCCCGAGCGATGCCATAGAGCGAGTCGCCCGGCC
>DATBRP010000300.1:0-6144 GCA_036560245.1 Hyphomicrobium sp. | reverse complement strand
GCCGCGACCGGCTGCACCGAGAGACGCGAGTTATTGACGAGAACCATATCGGCCAGCTTTGGATTGATCTTGATGGCTTCGAGCGTGACAGGCTTCGGCACGGGCGCAACCGCCGCGACGTCCACGCATTCCCACTTGCGGCTTTCGTCTTTGGCCTCGGGATGCACCGTCGCGATGACACGGCAAACGCCGACGACGTCCTTGCCCTCATTGGAATGATAGAAAAACCCGAGATCGCCGACTTTCATGGCGCGCATGTTGTTGCGCGCCTGGTAGTTGCGGACACCATCCCAGGATTCGCCTTTCGGCCCCCGCGACACGAGGTCATCCCACGAGAACGCGTCGGGCTCGGATTTGAACAGCCAATAGGAAGGCATGAGACGAGGGGCACCTTTTATGCAGGCTGTCCGTGCCTAGCGCGAAACGACTGTCCACTCAAGTCGTAGGAAATCAAAACCCCCGCGCTCGGTTGAGCACGGGGGTCTTGTACGCGACACAAAATCGGTTTCGCTTTTTACAGCGCGACGGCTGCGACCTGCTGGATCGAGTAGCCGATGTATTTGAACCTTTTGCCAGAGTTACCTTGAAATTCGGTAAAGGCCTTGTGTTCGTGACCCTTCCAGTTCGGATAATTGAAATATTCGTCGAACATGATCACGGTGCCCGGCACGATGCGATCGCCAAGAGCTTCGAACACCGCGGCAGTTGAGGAATAAAGATCGCAGTCGACGTGAAGAAATGCGAGAGACCCCGGATTTTCATTCGCGAACTTCGACGCGGTGACGTCAAACCAGCCCGGATGCAGCATAACGTTGGCAGGAACTTTCGGCAGGCGCCCTTTGCGGCTGAAATAGCCGGCCGCCATTGCGTTGCCCGACCAATCCTCCGGCAAGCCTTCAAAACTGTCGAAGCCGTGGATCGTATGCTTGGGTTTCTGCCTGGCGATATACGTGATCGTACCGCCGTTGTTGACGCCGAATTCGGCATAAAGCCCGTCGATCGTCACGCGCGATAGAGCATGGCGCATCAGCTCGCGCGGCGTGTCGAAGGCAAGAGCGTCCGGCATGACATCAGTGATGAAATCGAGGGTCTCGCGCCGCGCCCGATCCTTCAGACCGGTGTAGGGATGATCCTGAGAGTAGGCGATGGGCAGCCGCGCGACCATCGCCGCCTTCTGCACGATGCTTTTCAAGCCATAATTGGCGATGAACATGGATCTTCTCTCTCAGAGGGCCGGTGAAGGCCTGTTCGCAGGTTGATTGAACACGAAGACGCGCAGGCTCAGAAACACGACGACGAAAGAGCAGCCCGACGCGATCAACTTTGCAATCAGTGGGTGAAAGCCCCAAACGTCTGCCAGAAGGCCGACGATCAGTGCGGTAACCAGCAGGCCGGAAGCGCCCGCGGCGAAGAACCTCGCGAGCGTCGGAGCTTCTTCGACGAAACCGCGCCTGTCGAAGAGATCACTGAACACGACGCGCGACGACAACAGGTAGTGGAAGAGCACGCCGCAGGCATAACCGCCGACCGCCGCAACGCAGGCGAATTTGGCGACAGTCAGCAATGACCAGTAGACCGCGAAATCGGCGCAAAGCGCTCCGGCGCTGACGGCAACATACCCGCCGAAGCGAAAGATTTCTTCGCTGCGCCGCTCGATGGAATTTCTTAAGAGCGCGAAACTCACGCAGCTCTCCTGATCCGGCGCGGCACCAAACGCACGCTCTTGAGAGCTTCGTCGGCGCCCGAATTACCGGCTTCGTGGTATTCGGCGTCTTCGTTTACGTTCCAGATGTCATAGAGCATTTCGCCCGCCGCGATATTCTTGACCGTCAACATCGACGTCATCATCGCGTGGTCTTGATTATTATATTTGTGCATGCCGTTGCGGCCGACGAGATGCAGCGTCGGATATTTCTCGGCCAGCTCGGCACGGATCGCTTCGACGTTTCGTTTGTAGCCGTCGTCGTAGACCGGATAGGCTTTCTTTTGACGCACGACGCAGCCGTCGACGCATTCTTCCTCGGTCGCCAGACCGATTTTCGCGAGCTCTCGCCGCGCCAGCGCCATCAGCTCGTCATCGCTCGACGTCCAGAGCCCGTCGCCCTCGAAGCAGAAGTATTCGAGCCCGAGGCAAGCGAGTTTCTCGTCAGGCACCATCTCCGGCGACCAGGAACGAAAGTTCTGGATGCGCCCGACCTTGACGCTCGGCTCGTGGATATAAATCCAGTTGTCAGGAAACAGATCCGGCTTGTTGACGACGAGCGCGACAGTAATGAAATCGCGATAACGCAGCTTGTCGGCGGCATCCACGCAACCCGGCTGTTCCGTGAAAGCGTGAACCAGCTCTCGAATAGGCGCCGACGAAATGACCTGCCGCGACGTAAATGCCTTCGTCTCACCGCCCTGTGTCTGCGCAGTGATCTTCCAAAGGCCAACGCGGGCATCGTAGCTGAGGCTGGTCAACCGCGTTCCCATGTGGATCGTGCCGCCCTGTTCCTGCGTCTTGCGAGCGGCGGCGTCCCACATCATGCCAGGACCTTTGCGGGGGTACTGGAAGCTTTCGATCAGCGTTTTGATGACGTCGCCGTCATGCGCCGCGGTCCCGTCCTTGACGCCCTTCGGCTTCACCGAGTTGCGAAGCGCATTCGCCATCGCCGACCAAAGATCGAGACCCTTGATGCGCTGCGCGGCCCAGTCGGCCGAAATCTCATCGCAGCTCATGCCCCACACCTTCTCGGTGTAGGTCTTGAAGAAAATCGAGAACAACCGCTCGCCGAATTGGTTGGCGACCCAATCGTGAAACGTATCCGGCTTCTCGTTCGGAAACGCCTGCTTGTACATGAACGAGAGGACGCACATCGCGCTCTCGACTACACCGAGATTGCCGAGCGCTTCGAACGCCTTCAGCGGATAGGAATAATACTTGCCGTCATAGTAGATGCGGCTCATGCGCGGACGCGAAATGAAATCCTGCGGCAGGATCTCTTTCCAGAGATCGACGACTTCCTTGGACCGCGAAAAAAACCGATGACCGCCGATGTCGAACAGAAAGTTCTTGTAGTTGGCTGTGCGGCTGATGCCGCCGACATAATCGGGATCGGCTTCGATCACCGTGGTCGAGATGCCCTGCTTCGTCAGCAGATAGGAGGCGGTGAGACCGGCGGGACCGGCACCGATGACGAACACTTCGCTGTGCGACATTAAAATACGCCCGTACGCTGAAATCGGTCCGAGATAGCAGGGCGCGCCCGGAGGAGGAGCCATCGCCACGCTCCGAAACTAGGCTGTATGGGTAAACAAAGACTGACATTTGGAAATAATTGAAAGAAACAGCGGCCCGGCGCGGCAGGCCTTTTTTTGGGCTCCCCCGACCGGAATTTACCGTCCTCTAATGCGCTTGCCTTAGGCTGCCGCCATCATCCCGGGGCAAGTATATGATTTCCGCAGTCTTAAAGGTCACCGAAGCGAGGCCGATCGCTTCGCGCCTCGACGATGTCCCCAAGTGGGTATGGTGGCTGCTGGCCCTCACACTCGTTGCGTTGAGGAGCTGGTTCGCTACTGGGACCGGCCTTTTCGGCAACTTCGGCGATTCCGATGACGCGACACGCCTGATTCAGGTGCGCGAGTTCATGGCGTCATGGAATTGGTTTGATACGACCACGATGAAGATGGGCGGCGACGCAGGGATGCTGTCGCACTGGTCGCGCTTGGTCGATTTGCCGCTTGCTCTGTTGATCGGTGGCTTCAATCTCGTCATGCCGTTGGATGACGCGGAGCGTCTGACGCACATCGTCTGGCCGGTGTCACTTCTCGGGGCGCTTCTTTGGGTGATGTATCGAACGACGGCTTCGGTCGCCGGCGAGATTGCCGGACGTCTCACCCTGCTGCTGACTATAATCACGCCATACGCCGTCTATCAGTTTTCTATCGGGCGCATCGACCATCACAACGTGATGATCGCGGCGACGGTATCGGCCACACTTTTGATCTGGGCAAATCCGCAAAGGACCGATCTCTGGAGGATCGCCGGAGTCCTGCTCGGGTTGGCGCTCGCCGTCGGTTACGAAGCATTGGCGCCGGCGGTCGCGCTCGGAATTTTCATCGCGATCTGGGGACTTCTCGATCGCCGTGCCGCCGAGCCTGCAGGAGCTTTCGCCGTAGCGCTGGCCCTCACGTTCGCCCTGGCATTCGTCGCGACGACTGCGCCATCCCGCTGGATGGATATCCGTTGCGACGCGATCTCGCTCAACATGGTCGCGCTGATTCTCTTCAGCACCTCGGGATTGGCCATCGCTGTCGGACCGGGACGTGACTGGACCTTGACCAGACGTCTCGCCATCGTTGCAGCAATGGGGGCTGCCGGAATAGCGGCCTTCGGTATGCTTGAACCGAAATGCTTAGCTGGCCCCGAAGGCCAATTGCCGCCGCTGCTGGGCGAAGTTTGGCTCAACCATGTCGCCGAAGGCCAGAGCATCGTCTCCGAATTGTTCCGACGCGACCTGAACCCATCGTTGGGCTTACTGGTGTTTTTCTTTCTGGCCTTGCGAGTATTGGCCCGGCAGACGTGGGAGAACCGTACCCCCGCCAATCTTTTTCTTTTCGCGACCGTCACCGTTTTTGTGGGCCTGACCTGCTGGCAAAACAAATTCTCGCCGTACGCAAGTTTTCTTTCGCTCGTGCCCGTTGCGATCATGATCAGCCGGTTACGCGGAACTGCGGATGTCAGCGCCGCGACCATCCGTCTGGCGGTCATAGTTTTCGCCAGCCAATCGTCTCTCCTTGCAGCGTCCGAGGCGCTCGACACGGCAATCGGCCGTCCGAAACTCATAACTGACGCCATGAAGACCGGCGCCGCCGAGTGCTCGAAACGCGCGGCAATACGTGACCTCGAAGATTTGCCGCCGGGGCTAGTGGCCGCTCATATCGACATGACTGCCTATATCGCTGCCCTGACACACCATCGCGTATTGGCTGCGCCGTACCATCGGATAGGCAACGCCATCATCGCCAACTATCAGATTTTCTCGGCCCACGACGCCGCTGCAGCTGCGGCAGTGCTCAAGCGCGAGAATGTCAATTATGTCGTCATCTGCGACGGGCTGGATGGTCCATCGGCGTCGGCCAAGAACTGGAAGGGAACGCTGCGTGCCGATCTCGTGCGCGGCGCGGCACCGAATTATCTCAAGCCCGTCACGCTCCCCAATCCGAATTCGATATTACATGTCTGGAAAGTCGACCGCGCCGCGCTCAATCTTCAGCCTTTAGCGGCCGCTGCATCAGTCCGGTAATCGCTTCATCGACTCCGAGCCGTCCCTCGACAATGTTGTGCACCGCCTCGGCAATCGGCATTTCAACGGCTTTCTCGCGGGCGAGTCGAACCAGCGCCGCAGCCGTATAGACGCCTTCCGTCACCGCAGAACGGCCGCCGAGAATTTCTGCGAGTGTGCGACCTTCTCCCAAAGCCCGCCCGAGCGACATGTTGCGCGACTGCGTGCTGCCGCACGTCAATATGAGATCGCCGAGACCGGAAAGCCCGAGCAGCGTTTCAGGTCGCGCTCCCATCGCCTCGCCGAAGCGGCGCAGCTCGGCAAATCCGCGCGTGACGATTGCCGCATGCGCGCTGGTGCCAAGGCCACGTCCTTCGACGATGCCGGCTGCAATAGCGAGCACATTCTTGACCGCACCGCCGAGTTCCGCGCCGATCACGTCACTCGACCAATAGAGACGCATCTGCCGCGATGACAGCGCCGCCGCAAGACCTCGGCCAAGGGTTTCGTTGCGACAGGCGAGTGTCAACGCCGACGGCAGTCCACGCGCGACGTCGGCCGCAAAGCTCGGACCTGTCAGCACGGCGCGCTGCACCTGCGGCGCTATCTCTTCGAGAACGTCGCCCATGAACCTTCCGGTTTCCTGCTCTATGCCCTTAGAGCAGATGACCACGGGAGCATCGGCTGCGAGATATCGCGCCAACTTGCTCATCACGCCGCGCAGATGCTGCGCCGGCGGGACAGCGAGTATGACGTCGCTCTTCGCGATCGCTGCAAGATCGGCCGTCGCCCGGATCGAATGATTGAGATCGACGCCGGGAAGAAACACGCGATTGACGTGACGCGCGTTGATGTCGTCCACGATCTCGGGCTCGCG
>DATBRP010000299.1:0-4247 GCA_036560245.1 Hyphomicrobium sp. | reverse complement strand
ATCCCGCCTTTCGAGTCGGTCGACGTTGTTCGATCGAGATTGCCGTCGAGCTTGCCGGAGCCGGCCGGCCCTGTGCCTCCGAAGCCAAAGTCGAAGTCGGCGGATGAGGTCAATCCAACGCTTGAATCGCGTGAGTTTTGTAACGAGTTATCCAACGACGCCTGGTCTTTGATTTGGATATTGACCGTTACCACGTCGCCGACCTTGAACGCGCGAGCGTCGCGAAAGAGATCGGCGCCGGAATCACGCCAGGTTGAATTGCCGGTGTGATAGGCGGCATTGGTAACCGGAAGCTGGATGTGAGGTAGACGCTCGGGCACCAATCCGCTTCCGACCGGCGATAAGGTTGGCTCGCGCCCGACCTCTTTGAGCTGGTCCAATGCGCAGGCCGGCAGCAACAGCGCCAGGCAAGCACATGCAAATGCCGCAAATCGAGGCCTACTGTTGCTGGCCATTGGCCTTTGCCTCCGGCTTCATCGCGATTTCGGCGGCACCGGCGATGATCGACGTCAGCCGTGCCGCTTTGCCTGCATCCATCTCAGCCAGTACGAGGCTGCTGACTTTGGCTGAGAGCTTGGACGTGATCGCAGCCGCGGTGAGTTCATCCATCGCCGTCAACTGCCCAGCGGCAGCGTCAGGTTTCATCTTGCTATAAATTTCCACGAGGGATTCAGTCGCATGCGCGGTGAAGTCCTCACGCTTCTTGACCCAACCCTTCAGCTCTTCGGTTTTGGCTGTCAGAAGTGCGACGCGGTCTTCGAGACGCTTTTGCGCCTTTTGCAGATTGCTCGTTTGCTGCGCGATTTGCGCCGCCGCGGTCGCATCGACCACACTCGAGCAGTATTGTTCGGCGGGACTCAGCTTCGGCGGCGGGGAGGACGGAGGCATCGGTAGCGCGTCGGCGCCGGCATCCTTGTCTTTGCTGACCGTGCCTTCTTCGGAGGCGACGGCTGGAAAGGCCAACAGCAATGCTATCCCCAGAGCACACGCGATGCCGATGGAACCTGCGTGCGGCGGACCGCATCGAGTGCGCGAAGGGTTAGCCATCATTGCACCACCAGTTCGGCCTGCAGTGCTCCGGCTGTCTTCATGGCTTGCAAAATCGCGATGATGCCGATCGGCTTAAGTCCCATGCGATTGAGCGCCGACACCAACTCGCGAAGACTTGCGCCGTGCACTGTCTCGACGTTGCCACCTGCCTCATGGACATCGACTGAGGTCTCGGGAACTACGACGGTTTCACCTCCCCTAGAGAACGGAAGCGGCTGTGAGACCTTCGGCGTTTCGGTGACGCGGACCGTGATATTGCCGTGCGCGACGGCAACCGTTGAAATGTGCACCTCGCTGCCGATGACGATGGTGCCGGTTCTTTCATCGATGACGACACGAGCCGTCTGATCGGGTTCGACCATGACTTCGCCGACCTCGGCGAGAAGGCGCGCGGTCGAGAGGCCATCGGGCCTGCGGAGCGCAACGCCTTGGAAATCCTTGGCCTGCGCTATTTTCATGCCGTACCGATGTTGCGCAAAGGCATTGATCGCATCTTGGATTCGGACAGCGGTGGTGAAGTCCGGATTCCGCAGGTCCAACTCGAGAGGCATGCCTTCGACCGGAGCTCCCGGGGCATCCACCTCGACAATGGCTCCGTTCGGAATACGGCCTCGGGTCGGTATGCCGGAGGTGATGGATTCGGCGGCTCCCTTGGCCAAATATCCCGAGATGGTAATCTGTCCTTGCGCGGCGGCGTAGATCGTCTGATCGGCGCCCGTAAGCGATGTCATCACAAGCGAACCACCCGCGAGCGACTTTGCATCGCCCAGCGAAGACACCACGACGTCAAAGCGAGAGCCCTTCGTCGCGAATGCCGGCAACTCAGCCGTGACCATGACCGCGGCGACGTTTCGCGTTCGCGGCTGGTTTATCGAGCCGCGGATATTGACGCCCATCCGGTCGAGCATCGCTTGGACCGACTGCTGCGTAAATGGCGAGTTGCGCAGCGTATCGCCCGTGCCATTGAGTCCGACGACAAGACCGTAGCCGACGAGTTGGTTGACGCGGATCCCCCTGACGTCGGTTATGTCTTTGACGCGGGTTTCCGCCCCGGCAGCAGCGCTCGCTCCAAGCACAAGAAACAGTAGGGCGGCGCAAAACTTCATTGCTCGTCGACCGTCAGGGTATGGTCCGGCTGCACGCGCGCCTTGATGATAATGCCCGTGGAAGGATTGCGGACCGAGATCATTTCGCCGACCGCGCCCGATTGCAGCGGTATGCCGACACCCACGATCGACACGTATGGAGAATCGTAGGTGATCTTGTAGGGCCGGCCCTGAACGATGACATCCTGCTGGTGAACCGCCGAACTCGGAACAAGCTCGCCGCGCATCAATGTCCGTCGCGCGACTTTGCCGACGAGATCTCTCGGATTCTCGCCGAAGATGACGGGGCTGTCGCCATCGCGTTGAATCGTGCGCTCGACAAGCGCGTCCGCGGTGATCACATCGCCCGGATAAATGACGTTGCGCGGGACGAAGACCGTGTGCGCAACCTGTGTCGCGTGAGCCGGCGCGCCGGAGATCAAGATGAGCGCGGCCGCCGCAAGCATCAATACACCCCGGTTCGCCTGCGAGCTCATCATCAGCGCATGTCCTTCGTGATGGTGGTGTACATGTCATCTGCCGCGGAAATGACTTTGGAGTTCATTTCATAAGCACGCTGAGCGGCGATAAGTTCGGTGATTTCCTTGACCGGATCGACGTTCGAGTTCTCGAGATAGCCCTGCTTGATCGTCGCGTATCCCGGGTCGCCCGGATTGCCGATGACGGCGTTGCCCGACGCTTCCGTCTCGCGGAAGAGATTGCCGCCCAACGCATCGAGGCCCGTCTCATTGGCAAAGTTGGCGATCGTCAGCTGGCCCAAAAGCTGCTGCTGCCCGGTTGCGCCGATGGTCGCGTAAACTTGTCCCGCATCATTGACTTGGATGTCGGTCGCGTTGGCCGGAACGGTAATCCCCGGCACGACGAGATTGCCGTCGAGCGTGATGAGCTGACCGCTGGAATTCTTATTGAAGGCGCCGTCGCGCGTGTAGAGAATTTCGTTATTTTCGCCTTGAACCTGGAAGTAACCGTTGCCGTTCAACGCCAGGTCGTAGCTGTTGCCCGTCGGTGCGAGAGTTCCTTGCATGGACAAATGCCGAATTGCCACCAAGCGAACGCCAAGGCCGACCTGATTGCCTTCGGGAATGATCGTTTCATCGTCACGCGCCGGAGTTCCTGCGGCACGCTCCGTCTCATAAAGGAGATCGGTGAATTCCGCACGTGAGCGCTTGAAGCCGGTCGTGTTGATGTTTGCGACGTTGTTGGCGATGACCTCAACGTTCGTCTGCTGTGCCGACATTCCGGTTGCGGCAATCGAAAGCGCTCTCATGAATTACGTCCTTAAATCGACATCCGACTGATTTCTTGATAGGCGCTCACGACCTTGTCGCGAACGGCCACGACGGTCTGAAGCGTTTGTTCGGCCTGCATCACGGCCTGCACCACCTGCTGGAGGGATGCCTGACCCTTCATTCCGGCCGTTGCTGTCGTTTCGCCGGCCTTGATGGTCGAGATGGCGTCGGCCGCCATCGACGCGAGCGTCTGGCCAAAGTCGGCCTGGGGAGCAGCCGCCGCAGAAGCCGGCGGAGAAATCGCGGGCGCTCCGGTGGCAACTGCGCCGCCGATATCGCGCGACAACATCGCAATGGACAAGCTCATGATGGCCTCAACAGATCGATTGTCATGGAAACGAGTTCGCGGACTTGCTTGATGACCTGCGTGTTCGCCGTGTAGGAGCGCGAAGCTTCGCGCATGTCGGCGAGTTCGACCAGCATGTCGACGTTGGGTTTCTTCACCATGCCATTCGCGTCGGCCGCGGGATTCCCCGGCATGTATTCGGTCTCAAAGGGTGTCTGGTCGCGCGAGACGTCTCCGACTTGGACCAGATCGACGCCCTGATCGTCGTCCATCACGCTGTCAAAGCTGATGGTTTTGCGCTGATAGGGGTCGGAGCCGGGCGTCTTGCCCGTGGTCGAGGCGTTGGCGATATTTTCCGATACGACCCGCATGCGGGCCGACTGGGCGAACAGGCCGTGCGCTGCGGCGTTGGCGGAAGCCAGAAGCGGATCGCTCATCTCATTATCCCTTCGTCACGGATTGCAGCATCCGCGTGAACGTTTTGAGGATCTGAGTGTTCATCGTGTAGCTGCGCGT
>DATBRP010000298.1:0-5323 GCA_036560245.1 Hyphomicrobium sp. | reverse complement strand
GATATGGCTGATGATTTCGGAAGCTGCGAGGCTGGCAAGCCGGCCGCAAATTTCCAAGCTCAATTCCTGGGCATATCCGAATAAAAAGCCGGCCGCATAGAGATCACCGGCGCCGGTCGTATCGACGACTTCGGAAATGGGTTCCGGCGCTATTTCGACGATGCGGCCTTCACCGAAAATAACGGAGCCTTTTCCACTACGCGTTAGAACTGCAAGTTTCGTGTCTTTGCTGGCGCTCGCTGCAGCGAGATCGAAAGATTCAGTTTGATAAAGCGATTTGATCTCGGACTCGTTAGCGAAAAGAATATCGATGCCCGAGCGAATAAGCTCGAGGAATTCGGCGCGATGGCGATCGACGCAGAAACCATCGGAAAGCGTTAGAGCGACTTTGCGATCCGCGCTTTTTGCCGTTTGCAATGCTTTGCGGAATGCCTGCTTTGCTTGCGGTTCGTCAAAAAGATAACCTTCGAGATAGAGAATTTCAGCATCGCGGATCAAATCGAGTTTGAGTTGATCTTCATTCAGGTGGGTCGAAATGCCGAGAAAAGTATTCATCGTGCGTTCGCCGTCGGGAGTCACGAGAATGAGCGACCGCGATGTCGGCGCGGCATCGGCAATAGGCGCCACGTCGAACGCAACGCCGATTGAACGAATATCGTGCGCGAATATTTTGCCGAATTCATCATCCGCAATCGTGCCGATAAATGCGGCCTTGCCGCCGAACGACGCGACGCCAGCGATCGTATTCGCGGCCGAGCCGCCGGAGATTTCGACCGCCGGTCCCATCGTCGTGTAGATCTTTTTGATTTCGTTGGCGCCGACGAGGCGCATGCTGCCTTTGGCGGCGCCAATCTTTGCAAGATAAGCCTCATCGCAGCGGCCGATGATATCGACGATGGCATTGCCGATTCCGATGACGTCGTAGCGCGCGGCGGTCATGAAGCTCCCCCAAATTGTTTGGCGGCACTATAGGAGGGGGGAGCTATCCCGCAAGGCGGGCTTCAGCGGCGTGGGGCCGCGGCAAGCGCCGCTGCTGCCATCGATGACAGGGCAAGGAGCAGGCGTTCAGCGTAAACGTCTTCGAGCGCCGTCGAAAGGCGCGCGGCTTTGGCGGTTTCCGCAATGCGCCGGAGGGCTTGATCGAGCTGCGGCCTCGGCCAATTACGGACCTGGCGGGCGAACGCGTCGCGCTGCTTGAAAAAGAGCGGCGGGCGCATCGCTTTGAGCGCGTCATCGAGGCGTTGACCGGCGTCGACCTCGCTTCTGACTTTGTGAAGCTTCAGAAAATAGCGCTGCGTTATGAGGATGATGGCCTGGGCGCTTTCGCCGGATGCGAGGGCGCGTCCAAAATCGGTGACAGCGGTTTGCGTCCGGCCTTCGGCGGCCGCCTCGGCGATGCGTTCGAGTGCGAGATCGGCGGCGTCGCCGACGACGCCTTCGACATCGGCAAGCGTCACCGCCGGCCGGCCTAAGCAATAAAGCGCCAGCTTCTCGATTTCAGCGCGGGAAAGAGCCCGGTCGGCGCCGAGGCGGCTCTGTAGCAGCGCCCGGGCGTCGCCGTCGATGTTGAGCGAGAACGACGACAAAACTTCTGAGATGAGGCTGTCGACGTCGGCGGCGCTGTCGGGATAGCAGGCCACGGCGAAACAGCTTTCCAGGCCTTCAAAGAGCGCCCGTAGTGCGTCGTCGGGCTTGAGATTGCCGGCCTCAACGATCAGCAGACCCTCGAGTGCGTGGCCGCCGAGAAGCGGTTTCAGAAGCTGAGCCGAAATGCGCCGGCCTGCGATGGCGCGAACGATGCGGCGAGATGAAAACATCGGCCGCATTTGCAACTCGGTTTCAAGACGGCCTGCGTCCTCATCGAGTTCGGCGTCATCCAGCCGGAGGATTTCGCCTGGTGGGCTTTCGCGATTGGCCAAAGTGCGAGCAAGCGCAGACGAGCGCTCGCTGACAAGGCCGGGATCTGAGCCGAAGAACAGTACCGCCGCCAGGCGTGGCGGCGGAGATTTCATAAATGCCTGCGCTTGATGCGCTTTGACGGCGACCATGCTCGAAGCTCGCAATTAGGCGGCGCAGCCGTAGCGCGGCAATCAGGCCGAGGTCGAGAGGATCGCGAGCAGGCGCGTTCTGAGTTCCTCACCGACCGACTGCGCGGCGCGGTTCTCGGCGTCCTGACGGGCTTCGACGTTGGCGAAGATCGACGTCACGCGATCAAAAGAGGCGCGGCCGAAGCTTTTGCCCGAGGCGACGACCGACTTGTCGTTCAGCCGGATGAGATTGTAGGACGCCTCGATATTGTAAATCTGACCGCCGGCGTTGCCATCGACCATGACCAGCGTCGAAATGACGGACTCGCGGATGGCGATATCGAGCCGGTACTTCGGCGTCTCAGGTGCGCCGCCGCCGGTTGTCTGGAATATCAGCTCGTTGCGGATTCTTTGTCCGACGCGACCCGGTATCGGGGCTACGTCGACTTTCGCAAGCTTCTCCTGGGCCGCGGCGCCGCCAAGGGCAGCTGAGCCGTAGAGCGGGCGGAATGTCGTGTCGCCGCAACCGCTCAAGGCGCATAGAGCCGCCAAGCCCAAAGTTGAAAAGAGCCCGCGCCGGCTCTTGAGCCAGCGTCCGCCCACTCGTCCCCTCGACCCGTCAGCCAACGACATTCACGATCCTTTGCGGAACGACGATAACCTTCTTCGGCGTCCGGCCTTCGAGGGCACGAACCACCGCGTCGAGCTTCAACGCCGCCGCCTCCACCTCCTCGGATTTCGCGGTGCGCGAAACCACGAGTTCGTCCCGTCGCTTACCATTCACCTGTACGGCAATGGTCACTTGATCGTCAACGAGTAGGTCCGGCTCCGCCACAGGCCAAGGTTGGTTCGCCAGGAGCGTGTTGTATCCAAGCCGCGCCCAGCATTCTTCAGCCAAATGCGGCATCATCGGGCCGATCATCGTGACCAGCAGGGCGCCGGCCTCGTGAGCAGCCCAGTCAAGACCGGGTTCGCTCTTGCTTAGGGCCGGTTGGAGAACATTCGAGAATTCATGGATGTTCGCCACCGCGACGTTGAATCTCAAGGCTTCGATGGCGCGGCCGGCGGAATCGAGAGCCCGGTGGGCGGCCTTGCGGATTTCGAGTGCGACCGGTCCAAAAGCCTCCGGCTTGATGTCGGGCTTCTTCGGAAACGTCTCGGCGATTTCATCGACAATGCGCCAGACACGCTGGATGAAGCGCCCGGCGCCGGCGACACCGGCTTCGGTCCAGATGACGTCGCGTTCCGGCGGGCTGTCGGACAACATGAACCAGCGGGCGCAGTCGGCGCCGTAGTGGGCGATGATGTCGTCGGGGTCGACGAGATTTTTCCGCGACTTGGACATCTTTTCGGTAGCGCCGATGGCGGCGAGGCGACCCGTCGCGATTTCCGTGGCGTGGCGGCCCGCGCCTTCGCCTTCGAGGCGAACCTCGTTCGGCAGGAGCCAGAAGCCGTCCTGAGACTTGTAGGTCTCGTGCGTGACCATGCCCTGCGTAAACAGTGCTGCGAACGGCTCGCGTGTGTTGGTCGCAAACGTCAGGTGGCCGGTGTCGCACATGGCGCGGGCGAAGAAGCGCGAATAGAGGAGATGCAGGATCGCATGCTCGATACCGCCGATATATTGGTCGACAGGCAACCAATAATGTGCGGCGTCGAGGTCGACGGGCGTCGAGGCTTCGGGCGCGGTGAAGCGAACGTAGTACCAGGACGAGTCGACGAACGTATCCATCGTGTCGGTTTCGCGCGTCGCGGCGCCACCGCACGTCGGACACTTCACGTGCTTCCATATCGGATGGCGTTCGAGCGGATTGCCGGGCTTGTCGAATGTTGCGTCTTCCGGCAGCGTCACCGGTAAATCTTTTTCCGGAACCGGAACGACGCCGCATTTTTCGCAATGGATGACGGGGATCGGACAGCCCCAATAACGCTGACGTGAGATGCCCCAATCGCGCAGGCGAAAATTGACCTTGCGCGCGCCCTGCGGCCGGCTGGCGAGCTTCTGCTGTTCGAGCCGGTTCGCTGCTTCTTCGAAGGCGGCCTTCGTGGTCATCCCATCGAGGAAGCGCGAATTGATCATCGTGCCGTCGTCTTCATAGGCCTTGCCTTTGAGGTCGAACGTTTGCGCGTTGTCGCCGGGCGGCAAAATGACGGGCACGATGGGAAGCTCGTAGCGGCGCGCGAAATCCATGTCGCGCTGGTCGCCCGACGGGCAGCCGAAAATGGCGCCGGTGCCGTAATCCATCAGGATAAAATTGGCGACGTAGACGGGAAGCTGCCAATTTTTGTCGAAGGGATGGGCGGCGCGGATGCCGGTATCGAATCCGCGCTTCTCGGCGGCTTCGATGTCGGCGACGGACGTGCCCATGCGCCGGCACTCATCGCAAAAGGCGGCGAGGTCCGGATTTTTTTCAGCGGCAGCTTTGGCGAGCGGATGGTCGGCGGCAACAGCCAGGAACGATGCGCCGAAAAGCGTGTCAGGCCGCGTCGTGTAGACTTCGAGTTCGGTGAAGCCCTTTGGCGCCGTTTGTTTGTCGAGCGCCCAGCGGATCGACATGCCTTCGGAGCGACCGATCCAGTTGGCCTGCATCAGGCGCACTTTCTCGGGCCAGTTCACGAGCGTGTCGAGGTCGCGCAACAGCTCTTCGGCGTAGTCGGTAATCTTGAAGAACCACTGTGTCAGTTCCCGCTGCTCGACGAGTGCGCCGGAGCGCCAACCGCGGCCGTCGATCACCTGCTCGTTGGCGAGCACTGTGTGATCTACCGGGTCCCAGTTGACCTTCGAGGACTTGCGATAGGCCAAACCCTTTTTGAGAAGATCGAGGAACAGCTTCTGCTGATGCCTGTAGTAGGTGGGCGAGCAGGTCGCGATCTCACGCGACCAATCGAGCGACAGACCCATCGACTTCAACTGGCCGCGCATCGTGTCGATGTTGGCGTAGGTCCATTTTCCCGGATGGACCTTGCGTTCCATGGCAGCGTTCTCGGCCGGCATGCCGAATGCGTCCCAGCCCATCGGATGCAGGACGTTGAAGCCCTTGGCGCGCTTGTAGCGGGCGAAAACATCGCCCATCGCGTAGTTGCGCACGTGACCCATGTGGATGCGCCCCGACGGATAGGGGAACATCTCGAGGACGTAACATTTGGGGCGCTTTGGATCTTCCGTGGCGCGGAAGATTTGCTCTTTTTCCCAGGCGTGCTGCCAATAGCGTTCGCGGTCAGGTGCGTTGTAGCGTTCGGTGGCCATGGGGCCGATGTTCTCGCTTAGAATTCGTTGGGTTAAACGGCGTAAAGAACCT
>DATBRP010000297.1:0-4494 GCA_036560245.1 Hyphomicrobium sp. | reverse complement strand
AAAGCGGCCGAAACCGCGTACCGGCGCGCCGCTTGCGATACAGACGACACCATCGCCGCGCTCCGGCATGCAATCGACGCGCTTTCCTTCGGCCATCCTCCAATGCGAAAACTCCGGACCGAAGCGTTCGGCGGCCTTGCCCCGCCAGGCTTCGATGGCGGCGCGCCGCGCATCCCGTCTGCGAATGTCGTAAGGGATGCTGCGGTCCGGCGCGCTGGCCGTGGCTTCGATGCGAGGCAATCCGGCGTAGTCGCGTGGTGGCAGGCCTTCGGCTCGGTGCGGCGGCGGCGGTTCATCCGCTTGCGGCGGCGGCGCTTCGGCACGGTCGGGGCCATCTGCATCTTCCGATCCAGGCTCGTCTTCGGGCCCGGGCGCGCGGCCCGCATCGCCCTGATAGGCAGGCGCATCGCCGCGTTCGCCGCTGGCGCCAGGAGCCTCGTCCTCTTCGCTACTGGCGGCCGGGGCGTTCGCGTTACCGTCCGGGGCACGGGCGTAATCGCCGCCGGACTGCTGTTCCTGCTGCTGTCCCTGACCGTAGGGCGGGTATTTGTACTTGCTGTCATCGTTGCTGTCGGCCGCGCTGGCAGCCATCGGCACGGCGAGGGCGAGAGTTGCGGCCGCGAGTGCGGTCATCACGGGAAGGCGGATCATGCGGTATCTCCGCGGGGAAATCGGAACCGGTATCGGGGGCAGGGCATCATGTCGGACCGGCGATCCTGCATGCTTGAACCTGAGCCCAGGCTGAACGGAGCTACCCCGCCCTTTCAGAAAGCGGCGGCGAACCAACCGGACTATGCTTCGAACAGGCAAGATTCGCGTATCCATCCAGATTGCCGACAAAGATGACGGAAATAGAGATGCCCGCATGACCAAGCCTTTAGCCGTGACCTACAGCGACGTCGTTCGGGCGGCGGCGGCCATTCGCGGCGCCGTCGTCGATACCCGCTTCGAACCAAGCCGCACGCTGAGCAAGCTGCTTGGCGCCGAAATCTGGCTCAAATTCGAGAACCTGCAATTCACAGCCGCCTACAAGGAGCGCGGCGCGCTGAACAAACTTCTGCTGCTCACCGAGAAGGAGCGCGCCAACGGCGTCATCGCCATGTCGGCCGGCAACCACGCTCAGGGCGTCGCCTATCACGCGCATCGCCTTGGCATCCCGGCAACGATCGTCATGCCGGCCTGGACGCCGACGATCAAAGTCGAGAATACGCGCGGCCACGGCGCGACGGTCATCCTGGAAGGGCACGATCTCGCTGAGGCTTTTTCTTTCGCTATGCGTTACGGCCCCGAACACGGCATGACGTTCGTGCATCCCTACAACGATCCTGCGGTCATCGCCGGCCAGGGCACCGTCGCGCTCGAGATGCTGAACGTTGCGCCGCATCTCGATACGTTGATCGTTCCTGTCGGCGGCGGCGGCTTGATCTCGGGCATGGCGGTTGCCGCCAAGGCGTTCAATCCGAAAATCAAGGTCATCGGCGTCGAAGCCCAGCTCTACCCGTCGATGCTCAACGCCGTGAAGAAATCTTCGCTTCCGGTCGGCGGCGACACGCTCGCGGAAGGCATCGCCGTAACCGTGCCGGGAAGCCTGACTCAGCCCATCATCGAAGCGCTGGTTGACGACATTCTGCTCGTTTCCGAGGCAGATATCGAACGCGCCGTGGCGCTGTTGATCACGATTGAAAAAACCGTCGTTGAAGGCGCGGGCGCCGCCGGCCTCGCGGCGTTGATCGCGGCCAACCGGCTCTACAAGGGCCGCAGGATCGGGTTGGTCCTCTGCGGCGGCAATATCGACACGCGCCTGCTCGCAAGCGTGCTGACACGCGAACTGGCGCGTGATGGCCGTCTGTCGCGCCTCGCGATCGATCTTCCCGACCGTCCCGGTCAGCTTTCGCGCGTATCGGGATTGATCGGGAAAGCCGGCGCCAACATCGTCGAGGTCTACCATCAGCGGATTTTCACCGATGTCCCGGCCAAAGGCACCGAGCTCAACCTCGTGATCGAGACACGCGACAGGGCGCACCTAGAACAGGTCGTCTCCGATCTCAGGGCCGGCGGATACGTGGTGCTCGTCAAGAGCACGGGCGTCGGACCGGGCTGATCACGGTCCGCGGTCAAGAAAAAAGGCCCTACGCTGATTTGCGTAAGGCCTAGTTTGGATCGGGTCTTCGGGGGATCGGGTCGTGTAGATTGGCCGGGTAATTCGTGATCGCGTTACTTGAGAGCTGAAGTCTCCAGCCCGCCGGTAGCTTGCTGGTCGCCGGGTGCCATCGCGAGTGTGCCGAGGAGAATGCCTCCCGTGAGGAGAAAGCAAAACACCATGCTGGCGCGCGTCAGCCTGTCTGCCTTCGCATTTTGGTCAGAGACCGCCTTAAGATCCATCGCAGGTCGCCCGTCTTCGCCCTATCAAAGTAAGTTTCTTGTAACCGACTTTGATACTTCCGTCGAACACGAAGTCGCACCATCGCTAATGCATGAATCCTGAATTTAACAAAATCTTTACTCCTGTTAACGGCAGGGGCGAAACCTGTCATGCTGCCACGCTATGGAGGCGGCTGAACTCCAGATCGACGAGAGATTTGTAAGCGCCGGCCTTGCTGAGCAGAGCGTCGGGACGTCCGTCCTGGATCACTTCGCCGTTCTGCACGACCATGATGCGATCGAAACTGCGCAGCGTCGACAACCGGTGCGCGATCGCCAGCACGGTTCTTCCGCGCATCAACGTCGACAATGCTTCCCGGATCAATTCCTCCGATTCCGAATCGAGCGCCGATGTCGCCTCGTCGAGCAATAGGATCGGCGCGTCCTTCAGGAATGCCCGGGCGATGGCGATACGCTGCCGCTGCCCGCCGGAGAGCTTCGCGCCGCGGTCGCCGACGATCGTGTCGAGCCCGTCGGGAAGCTGTTTGATGAAGGTCAGGCAGCGCGCCATTTCAGCTGCGTCCCAAACTTCTTCGTCCGTCGCGTTGGGGCGGCCATAGCGAATGTTGTCGCGCAGCGTGCGATGGAAGAGGCTGACATCCTGCGGCACGACGGCGATGGCGCTCCGTAGCGAAGCATCCGTCATCGACGCGCTTTCCTGACCATCGATCAGAATGGCGCCGGACTGTTTGTCGTAAAACCGTTGCATCAGTGAGAAGATCGTCGTTTTGCCGGCCCCCGAGGGCCCGATGATGCCGACACGCGCGCCAGCGTCGATCTTGAAATTGAGCGATGTGAAAACCGGCTTGCCGTCGGGATATGCAAAGCTGACGTCGCGGAACTCGATGACGCCGCGAGTTGCGCGCGGACTCGTCGAACTCGCCGGAGCAATCAACTCGTGGGGGACCAGCAACGTTTTCAGCGCTTCGGAGAAACGAGCCAGGTGTTGCGTGACATCGACCAAAGCGACCGCGAGATCGCGCGTGGCACTGAGAATTGACAAGCCCAGAGTGCACACAAGGACGACGTCGCCCGCGGTCGCCTGTCCGGCTTGCCAGAGCGATATCGCCCAGGCGAGGACGCCGCACGTCAGAACGGCAGTCGTCACCGCATGGAAAATGCGGAGCTTCTCGAGAAAGTAGAGACTGCGCGTACGCGCTCTCATTTCGCGACCGATGACGCCGCCGAGGCGACGGTGCTCGCTTCGCAGCCGTCCGAATGCCTTGACGACGGAGATATTCGAAACGACGTCGATCATATCGCCGTCAACGCCCGCGGCCTCATGCGCGTAAGCATGGTGAAGCGGGGTACCGCAGGCTGCCCAGTAGAAGATGATGAGCACGACCACGGCAACGATCGCCGTAATGGTCAGCGCCATCGTAACACTGACCGTCGCCAGAAAAATGATGGAGACGAACGTCGCGATGAGCGGCGGCAGCGCATTGAAGGTCACCATCGTCTCGGTCGTGTAGAGCGCATTGGCTGTCGCCGTTATACGGCTGGTGAGCCCGCCCGGCGGCTGACTGGCAAAGAAATTCGGAGCGTGCCCGGTGAGATGTCTGAAAAGTTTGCGCCGTACGCTGCCGGAAACCCCGACATAGGTCGAATGACATAGCCAGGCCGCGACCCGCCAAAACATATTGTCGGCGGCGAGCAGCGTCCCGAGGATCGCGAAGGCGATCCAGACGTTGGCGTGCCGGGACGGATCGGAAAGCGCGTCGACGAGTTGTTTGACGCCGTACTGTGTCGACACCGAGCACGTCACCGCGCCGAACACCGCAAGCGCAATCGCTACGTGGCTCCAGAGGTAGCCGCCTAGAATTTTTCGGATGAAACGATAGGGGTGATTAGCAAATTCCGATAAGTCGCCCATGCAGTCACTCCCGTCCTTCTGCCACTGCCAAGCTAAAAGGCTAACTGGCGGTTCCTGAATGGGTTCGGACCCAAACCGGCGCAATTCGTCGCGGCGCTTTTTGCTCTGGATCGCGCATTCCGCTAAGGGCCGTAATCTGAGGCGCCGCCCTCCTTGGTTTAACCCCGGTGCGCCACTATGGTGCCCCGGGAATCGTAGGG
>DATBRP010000296.1:0-2341 GCA_036560245.1 Hyphomicrobium sp. | reverse complement strand
AGCGGAGTCGCACGCGCAATCAAAAAGCTACCATGCGCCATCGAACAATCCGTGTTCGCCTCTTTGCCGTCTTGCTCTCGCAACACATTCCGGGACAAACTCCTCGGAGTGATTCGCAACGGCGTTGGCTGAACCATGCTGCACAGGCCGCGCATTCCGGAACTTGCGCAACGCGACCGGTTCGTGCGCCGAGCGGTCAGCGAAGGACGTGTGCTGACTTTTGCGGATGAAGAAACCGCATCCGTTCCGTCGCAGAAAGCGCGCGGCCGCACCGTTCAGCTCTTCTGGTCGAGCCCGATCGAAGCGACGCGCTGGGCCGAAGCCCTCGCCGGCAACAACGATCTGCAAGAAATCACCCTCGCGATTTTCGCCGCCGACATCCTGCCCGGCATCGCCACGGCAAAGGGCCTCGTCGGCACCGACTGGGTTTCCGATCCGATCGAGGCCGAGGTGGATGCTCTCGATCTTCAGATCCGGCTCAAGACGGAAGCCATACCCATTTACGCCAAAGCAGCTCGCGGGCGCGGCGAAATTTACCTCGTTGGCGACGACGAAGGCCCCGTCCTGACGCCTGTCGGGCTGCGGCCGGGCGCGGGCGATCTGCTCTACGTCTTCACTACGCGCGCCGAAGCGGAACGGCATATGAAGAAGGTCGCCGGCAAGCGCATCATTGCCGATCCCGTTATCGATTTCGTCGGCTCGACGCTGCCCTGGGCGGCGATGCGGGCCCGCGCGGTCGCGATCGAGCCGATCGCCGGAGCCGGGATCATCGAAGTTAAGATCGCCGATTTCGGGCGCCAACTTGCCGCGGCTCCATCCGCGACGTGACCACGAATTCCCGCGGCATTCGGCGATTAAGCCTGCGCCTCAAGGCGGCGTATCGGGCCGCGATATCTCAGCATTTGCGCGACACCGATGCCATGCTAGAGAGCCTTCCAAATATCACGTCTAAGCAGGGTGGCAGCTTTATGAAAGACATCATCGACGAGCTCGAGAAGCGTCGCGACAACGCACGTCTCGGCGGCGGCCAATCCCGCATCGATTCCCAGCACAAAAAGGGCAAGCTGACCGCCCGCGAACGCATCGACCTGCTGATGGACGAGGGCTCGTTCGAAGAATTCGACATGTACGTCGAGCATCGCTGCACCGACTTCGGCATGGAGAAGACCAAGGTGCCGGGCGACGGCGTCGTCACCGGCTGGGGCACGATCAACGGCCGCACCGTCTACGTCTTCGCCAAGGACTTCACCGTCATGGGCGGCTCGCTGTCGGAGACGCACGCCCGGAAGATCACGAAGATCCAGGACATGGCGCTGAAGAACCGAGCTCCGATCGTCGGCCTGTTCGACGCCGGCGGCGCGCGCATCCAGGAAGGCGTCGACGCGCTCGGCGGCTACGGCGAAGTCTTCCAGCGCAACGTGCTGGCGTCCGGCGTCATCCCGCAGATCTCCGTCATCATGGGGCCATGCGCCGGCGGCGACGTCTATTCGCCCGCGATGACCGACTTCATCTTCATGGTCAAAGACACGAGCTACATGTTCGTGACTGGGCCCGACGTCGTAAAAACGGTGACCAACGAAACCGTCACGGCCGAAGAACTCGGCGGCGCCAGGGTGCACACGACGAAATCGTCGATCGCCGATCGCGCCTACGAGAACGACGTCGAAGCGCTGCTGCAGATGCGCCGCCTGATGGACTTCCTGCCTTCGTGCAACACGACGGGCGTGCCGGAAATTCCGACCGAGGACAGCCCCGACAGTCTCGATCTGTCGCTCGACACGCTGATCCCCGACAACCCGAACAAGCCCTACGACATCAAGGAGCTGATCCTCAAGATCGTCGATGAGGCCGACTTCTTTGAGATTCAGGAAGCCTTCGCCAAGAACATCGTGACCGGCTTTGCGCGCATGGAAGGCCGTACTGTCGGCATCATCGCCAACCAGCCGATGGTTCTGGCGGGCGTGCTCGATAGCGATGCTTCGCGGAAAGCGGCGCGCTTCGTCCGCTTCTGCGACTGTTTCGATATTCCGCTGCTAACATTTGTCGACGTGCCGGGCTTCCTGCCGGGCACGGCGCAGGAATACGGCGGCCTCATCAAGCACGGCGCCAAACTGCTCTTTGCCTACGCCGAAGCGACGGTGCCGAAAGTCACGGTCATTACGCGCAAGGCTTATGGCGGCGCCTACGACGTGATGAGCTCGAAGCACATCCGCGGCGACGTCAACTACGCGTGGCCGACGGCCGAGATCGCGGTGATGGGCGCCAAGGGCGCCGTCGAAATTCTCTATCGCTCCGAGCTTTCCGATCCCGCCAAGATCGCGGCCCGCATCGACGACTACAA
>DATBRP010000295.1:0-2199 GCA_036560245.1 Hyphomicrobium sp. | reverse complement strand
GCCTGAAGGCCGAGGCCGAGGCTGCCGCGTGGAATGACCGCATCCAGGTCGATCCTGACCTTGCGGGCGGGCAGTGAAGGCTGCCTAAGCCGTTGCCAGCCTTGCACCTTGTTTGAAGAGCAGCTAGAGCCCGCCTGCTCGTAATTTTACGCGCTTCGCCCCGGACCTCAGCCGCAATGAACAACGTCTCCCCTACCCTGAACGTCATGATCACGGCCGCTCGCAAGGCTGGACGTAGCCTCATCCGCGATTTCGGCGAGGTCGAACAGTTGCAGGTTTCGATCAAAGGCCCGGCGAATTTCGTCTCGGCTGCCGATCACAAGGCCGAGGACATTATTTTCAAGGAGCTGTCGAAGGCGCGCCACGGCTACGGCTTCCTGATGGAAGAGCGCGGTGAAGTCGTCGGAGCCGACAAGACGCATCGCTGGATTGTCGATCCGCTCGATGGGACGACCAACTTCCTGCATTCAAATCCGATGTTCGCGATCTCGATCGGCCTGGAGCGTGAAGGCCAGCTCATCGCGGGCGTCATCTACAATCCCGCCAGCGATGAACTTTTTACGGCTGAAAAGGGCAAAGGCGCCTTCATGAATGACCGGCGCTTGCGGGTCGCGGCGCGCAAGTCGCTCGGCGACGCCCTGGTGACCACCGGCATTCCGCATCGCGGCCGCGAGGGGCACCCCCGCTTTCTCAAGGAAGTGGGATCGCTCATGCAGGAGGTCGCCGGCATCCGTCGTACCGGATCGGCGGCCCTCGATCTTGCTTTCGTGGCCGCCGGCCGCTTCGATGCCTATTGGGAGCACAACCTGCAGCCGTGGGATGTCGCGGCCGGGATCGTCATGGTGCGCGAGGCGGGCGGGTTCATCAGCGATCTCGATGGCGGCGACAAGATGCTCGAAAGCGGCGATGTGCTGGCCGCGAACACCACTCTTCACAAGGCTTTCGGCGCAATCCTCTTTAATAAGACGTGAGCCGGGCCTGAGTTCTCCGCAAAGATGGCGCTTTGGCATCATGTTGCCCGTTTTCGATGGGAGAGGCATGGGCTAAGGTCCATCAGTAGACCGAGGGGACGTTCCGGAGACGATCAATGGCCAAGATACGCCCGGGCGATGCCACGGCACTCGCACCGGTTTCGCGCCGCCTGACACCACCCGGTGTCTTTTTGCTGCGCATGACCATATTTCTGACCCTGGTCGGCTTTCTGGCCGCCATTCTGTTCGATCAGCTCCAGCGGTCCTTCCTGAACAATCCCGGGCTCAACGGGCTGATCGTCGGCACGCTGCTGCTTGGTATCGTCTACGCTTACCGCCAGGTCATGCGGCTCTATCCCGAAATCCGCTGGGTCAATGCTTTCCGCATCGCCGATCCGGGCCTGACGATCAGCGCCAAGCCCGTGTTGTTGGCGCCGATGGCGACGATGCTGCGCGACCGGACAGGCACGATCTCGCTGTCGACGGCAGCAATGCGCTCATTCATGGACTCGATCGGCTCGCGCCTGGACGAAGCCCGCGATACCGGCCGCTATCTCGTCGGATTGCTCGTCTTTCTCGGTTTGCTCGGCACATTCTGGGGCTTGCTCGAAACGATCCAATCCGTCGGGCACGCCATCGACACGCTCGACACGAAAGCATCCGACAACGTCCAACTTTTCAGCGACCTGAAGGCCGGCCTCTCGGCGCCGCTCAAAGGCATGGGCACGGCGTTTTCGTCGTCCCTGCTCGGTCTTTCCGGCTCGCTTATTCTCGGCTTCCTCGAATTGCAGGCGAGCCATGCTCACAACCGGTTCTATAACGAGCTCGAGGAATGGCTCTCGGGGATCACGGAGCTGACACCCGGCGGAATGCCGTCGACATCGAGCGACTACGTCAACCGGCAGTTGCTCGGCGCGGTTGTCGATATGCAGCGGGCGCTTGAAGATTTTACCGCTCGCTTGAGCGAGGAACCGGTGGTTCCGCCCCGCGTCCTGTCACAGCAACAACCGCAATCGCAGGAAGAGGTTCGCGACCTCGCGCGCGGCGTCAATCAACTCGTGACGCAAATGCGCTCGGAGCAGAAGGTCGTTCGCGAATGGGTCGATGAGCAGGCCCAGCAGCAGGCCGAAGTCGCCAGCATGCTGCGCAGCCTTGCCGACGCCATGAAGCGCGGAGGTTAAGCGATGGCGCGCGGACGCTCCCGTCGCGGCGGCGAATACGGCGAGTT
>DATBRP010000294.1:0-2702 GCA_036560245.1 Hyphomicrobium sp. | reverse complement strand
GGTCAGGCGGAAGCCGAGCGTGAAGGCCAGATCCGGCTGGCGGGTTTGACCGCGATCAGCATCGCGTTGATCGTCGCGGTGTTGACGATGGCCTTCCGCCGCCGCGGCCTCGCGGCGCTCGTGCTGATCAATTTGCCATTCTGTCTGATCGGCAGCATTGCGGCGATCGTCGCAAGCGGCATCGGCATGACGCTCGGAAGTCTGGTCGGCGTCATCACCGTGTTCGGCATCGGCGCACGCAACTCCGTCATGATGCTTGCGCATGTGGAGCACGTCGCAGACGAAGAAGGACAAGAGTGGAACGCCGACACGATCCGCCGCGCCGCCGCCGAGCGGCTCGCGCCAGTGTTTATGACGGCGCTGATGGCGGCACTCGGGCTTGTTCCCCTGGCGCTCGGCCTCGGACGCCCGGGCCACGAGATCGAGGCGCCGATGGCGATTACCGTGCTCGGCGGTCTGACGACGGCGACGCTGCTGAACCTTGGCGTGTTGCCGGAAGCCCTTATTCGGCTCGGGCGCTATCTCGGCATTTCGAAAACCACGACAGAACCGACCGGGAAAGCCCCCGCCGAGCCACCGATTGCCTCGGAACCGGCAAAAATCCGCGCCGGCGGCAGCGGCTAATCCTCGCCTTGCCGAAGGTTCGAAATCCCGGCATTTCTGCGCCAAAATTTCGAGCCATGTCGAAGATACCACTCTCCGATTGAGCGAAGGGGCGAGGAATGAAAAGCGTTACAGCGTATCTCGGAACCGCGACACGGAGCCGGCTTACCGGTTTTCTGATCGGCGTCGGCGCGCTCGGCTTCGGCATATGCCTTGGGGCGCAGCCGAGCTTAGCGAAGCATCGTAAAGAGGCTCCGAAACTTCCCTGGCAAGCCGATGTCGCGTCGGATCCTTGCGTGAAAATGAATGACTCTATGAACAAGCGCCTCGAGCAGATGAGGATCCTGAAAAAAACGATCGATAAGGAACAATCAGCGCCCAACACGATGGAGGGCGTGTTCGATCTGATGCAAGGCAAGACCTACCTTGATCACGAAAAGCTCGACAAGATGGCGCGCATGCGCCGCGACGCCGACGAAATGAACAATGTGATGCGCGGCACGGGATGCACGCAGGTCGACATCGACCGGGAGATGACCAAGCCGCCAACTCCGACGGTCAGATAGGCCCGCAGGTAGCCGCCGGTGCGACGAACGTCGCGTCCGCTACCGTGTTGAGCCAGACCAACCGAAGGCGGGCCGTTAACCTTTTGTTAACCCGAAGCACTTCGAAGTCAGGGCGATAACTGTCTCTTGCTATCGGGCTGACCTCCGTGAACTTTCCTCGACTTTTGGTAGTCGCCGGCGCGTTCGCAGCAACGGTATCCTCCTCCTCGGAGGATGGCGCTGCGCAGGGCCTCAACAACGAACCGTCGATCGCAATCGAAACCGCCTGGACGAGCGGATACATGGCGCTTGGCGGCGGTTTGACAAAAGCAGTGCCTAAGAACGCCGCGCGTGTCGAGAAACCTGAGCGCGTCGAGAAGCGCGAGCACGTCGAGACTGCGGCCGCTCCGCATCGCGTGCGTCACAAGCGTAGGGTGCACACGGCGCGCCGCCTGTACGATCCCCAGGGGCCCGTTAAGCTGGTGTCGGAAACGCTCGATCACACCGGCTTCAATATCAGCAATCTCGGCGCGCCTCACGGACCGTGACAACCGCGCTATTTCTGAAATCGAGATAACCGGACGCGGGCGTCACGTTTATCAACGAACGCGGCGCATCCGATTTTTGCGTGATGAAAAAACGCGAGCGATGAACCCCGGCGGACGATCCGGCCTACTGCGATTTCACTAGGCGGCGCTGCAGGAGACGTTTGCCTTCGGCCCATTGCCACGCCACGAGGCCGGGAACACCCACGGTGAGTTCTCTCGCCCGTTTGAGCAGCGAAAGTGCTAGCGCCACGTCCGGACCGAGGCCGAACAGCGCGCCGATGACAATATATCCTCCCTCCTGAACGCCTGCTGCCCAAGGCACGACGAACGCGGCGGTGCGCAATGCGAAGACCAGGCTCTCAAGCGAAATGACGTCCACCACGGACAACGGATGTCCCATGAACCATAGCGCGATCCACGTTTCCGCCGCGCCCGCGATCCAAGCCAAAAGATGCAATCCGACCGACGCAACAACCCGGCCGGTGTGCTGATAGATCGATTGAATGGCCGTGTGGACGCTTTCCGCAGCGGGCAATCCCTCCCAGGTCTGCGTCAGACCGAGCCTGGCGGGTAGTGTTTCAAGAAAGCGGATGAGACCGTTTCTTTGCGCAATGAGAAATCCGACAACGGCAACGGTCGCAACGGCGAGTCCTGCCGCGGCCCACCAAGCGCTTTTCTCGTCTGGATGATAAGCGAAGAGAAGTGCGAGCCCGATCAGAGTATAGAGCAGCTGACTCAACATCTCGGTTGTCATGTCGACGACCGTCGTTCCTGCCGCCACGCCTAGCCGAACGCTATGCAGACTGAGTTCGCGAGCGCCGGCGACTTCACCGGCGCCGGGAACGATGGCGAGGACGTTGCCGATGCTGTCCCGCACCCAGCGAGCCCAGAGAAACAGCATGTCGACGTGCGGCGGTTTGCTGACAGTCATAAGCACGCGCCAAGCCAAGGCGCAGAACACCAGCGAGATGAGATGCACAGCGGTGATCGCGGCGATGCCGCGCCA
>DATBRP010000293.1:0-2789 GCA_036560245.1 Hyphomicrobium sp. | reverse complement strand
GCCCGGCTGTCAAACGATGCCGCCGAGCTCCGCCCCACCTCCCGGTTGGAGCGAACCCATGAAGCTACTGCACGTTGATTCAAGTATTCTCGGACCCCATTCCGTCAGCCGGCAGCTGTCGGCGGAGATCGTTGCGGCCGAGCGGCTCCGCCATCCAGGCCTTGAAGTGGTCTATCGCGACTTAGGCGTCGCGCCGGTGGGGCACCTTTCGGGCGCCCATCTCGCCGCCGCCCAGGGCGCGGTGCCGGAAACCGTGCCGTTGCAGCACGACCTCGCTTCCGGGCAGGCGGCGTTGGACGAATTTCTGGCAACCGACATCGTTGTGGTCGGGGCTCCGATATACAACTTCGGAGTGCCGAGTCAGCTCAAGGCCTGGATCGATCGGTTAGCCGTCGCCGGCAAGACGTTTCGTTATTCGGAAAAGGGCGCCGAGGGTCTGGCTGGGGGCAAGCAGGTGATCGTCGCGTCATCGCGCGGCGGTTTCTATGGCCCGCAGACGCCGATTGCATTCCTCGACCACCAGGAAAACTACCTGCGCGGAATTTTCGGGTTCTTTGGCATTAACGACGTGATTTTCATCCGCGCCGAGGGCATTGCGATGGGCCCCGATCAGCGGTCAAAGGCGATCGAAGCGGCGAGATCGGAAATCGCCGGGCTCGCAGCCTGATCGGCGTGGAGCCGGGTGAGCCTTGTGTCACCCGGCCTCGCAATTCGCGTCATTCGTGCTAAAGCCGCTGGAATCGAAGTTTTACTTGGATCTTCCAGCCGCCGATGTCGCCGACCGACCGCCTGCAACTCATCACATCCGACGGTTTTCCCGACTACGCGCTTCTCGACTGCGGCGCTGGGCGGAAGCTCGAGCGCTTTGGCGCAGTCATCGTCGACCGGCCGGAACCGCAGGCGCTTTGGCGACCGCGCCTTTCTAAGCCGGAATGGTCGAAAGCGCATGCCGTCTTTTCTGCATCGGGCGAGGATGACGAGAAGGGCAAGTGGCGCGTCGACAAGCCGGTGCCGGATGCCTGGCCGGTGCGGATCAACGGCGTCACGATGCTGTGCAAGCTCGCGGGGCTTTGGCACCTCGGATTGTTTCCCGAGCAAAATCCGCACTGGCGATGGATGCTGGAAAGGCTTGCTGCGGTCAAAGGCGAGACGCCGCGCGTCCTCAATCTGTTTGGTTACACGGGCGCTGCATCCCTGATCGCGGCGAAGGCGGGCGCGGAGGTCACGCACGTCGACGCATCGAAGAAGGCGATCCAATGGGGCAAGGAAAACCAGGGCGCTTCGAAGCTCGACGCCGCCAAGGTTCGCTGGCTGCTCGACGACGCGGCGAAGTTTGTGGCGCGCGACGTTCGACGCGGCAAGACTTATCATGTGATCCTTGTCGATCCGCCGAAGTTCGGACGCGGACCCGAGGGCGAGGTGTGGGACCTCTTCACGAATTTACCGGCTCTGCTTAGCGATCTCGCCAAGCTGTTGGCGCCGCAGGACTCCGCGATGGTGCTGACGGTCTACGCGATCCGCGCCTCCGCTCTGGCGTTCGATCAATTGATGCGCGAGTCGCTGAAGGACAAAGGCGGCAACTTCAACAGCGGCGAGCTTGCGATCCGTGCGGCGAGCGGGCCGATGGTGCCAACATCGCTGTTCGTGCGTTGGAGCAGCGGGGTATGAACGCACCGAAGCCGATCACCAGCCTCACCAACGATCGGGTCAAAGCCATCCGGGCGCTGGAGATGCGCAAGGTGCGCAAGGAAACGGGGCTGTTCGTTGCCGAAGGCGCATCGCTTCTCGTTACCGCGCGCGACAACGGCTTCGTTCCGGAAACGCTCGTCTATCAGGCGGGAACCGCGACGAGCGGCATTGCGCGCGGACTGGTGACGCACGCGCTCAATGCCAGCGCGGAAGTTCTCGAAGTCTCGGAAGCCGTACTCGCCAAGCTCGCATCGAAGGACAATCCGCAAACGCTACTCGGTGTTTTCCGGCAGCGGTTCGTCGATGCGCCCATGCCGAAGAAGATTGCCGGCAGCGAAACGTGGCTGGCGCTGGAAGAGGTTCGCGATCCCGGAAATCTCGGTACAATCATCAGGACTGCGGATGCCGTCGGGTGTTCAGGCGTCATTCTCGTCGGCACGACATGCGACCCCTACGCGCTCGAATCGATCCGGGCGACGATGGGGTCGATCTTCGCGGTGCCGATCGCCAAGATGGAACGTCCCGCATTTATGACGCTCGCGAAGGACTGGCCCGGCGACGTCATTGGAACGCATCTCGACGCGCGCGACGATTTTCGCGAGGCAAGCTATCGCGGGCCGCAGTTGATCGTGATGGGCAGCGAAGGGCCAGGGCTTTCGAGCGGCGCGGCGGCGGTATGCACGAAGCTCGTCAAGATTCCGATGGCGGGCCGGCTCGATTCTCTCAATCTCGCCATCGCAACCGCGCTGATGCTCTATCAAGTGCGCGGACCTCAGTTGAAGCTTTAAGCCATGCGCATTGAATATCACCGCACGCTGATTGCCGACCAGGCGCGCAACGATGCCTTCTTTCGCGCGCTGGAAGCGATCATTCAGCCGGGAAAAACCGTCGTCGCCGATATCGGTGCCGGCACCGGCCTGCTTGGACTGATGGCGTCGAAACTCGGCGCCAAGGAGGTGTTTTTATTTGAGACCGCAGAGGTCGCAGGCGTTGCCGCGCAGGTGCTGAAGGCAAACAAGGCGAAGGGTTGCCATCTCATTCCGTGTCACTCGACGGAATTCGACGACAAGCTCGCCGTCGATGTCATCGTGTCGGAAACG
>DATBRP010000292.1:0-10834 GCA_036560245.1 Hyphomicrobium sp. | reverse complement strand
CCCGATGGCACCGCGGCGATTGCCGGGTCGATTGCAGCAGGCGGCGTGTTGCGCCGCGCCAGCCAACGGCCAAGCCTCGCGATGGCCGGGATCAAGATCATCGTCAGCGATACCGACGTCAAAAGGATACTCATCAGCTCGCGGCCGACGAGGCCGTAGCCGAGCGCCAGCGTCAGGATGACGAAGGCGAATTCACCACACGGTGCCAGCAGCGCGGCGGTTTCGATCGCTGCCGGCCGCGCGATGCCGTAAATGCGGGCGAGCACGTAGATGATCCCAGCCTGGAGGACGAGGAGCCCCAATGTCGTCGCCAGGATCGCAAAAGGGTCGGACACGAGCGCTTTGAGGTCGAGGTTCGAGCCGACCGAAAAGAAGAAAACGCCGAGCAGCAGCGATTTGATCGGCTCGATCGTTGTTTGCACGGCGCGGCGATATTCCGTCTCCGCCAACAGCAACCCGGCAACGAAGGCGCCAAGGGCCATCGAGAGCCCCGCCGCAGCCGTTATGAAGCTGGTGCTGACGGCCACGAACAATGTCGCGGCAATGAAGCGATCGTCGTTGTGCGTCTGCGCGACGAGGCGAAAGAGCGGCTGAAGAACGTAGCGCCCGACGCCGATGATGATCATCAGCGCCGCAGCGGCCTGGATCATGGCCGTCATGACGCCGACGAACAGCGTGCTTTTATTTCCGGGCTCCAGAACGCCAACAAGGATCAGAATGGGAACGACCGCGAGGTCCTGGAAGAGCAGGATCGAGAAGCTGGTTCGTCCGACCGAGGTCGAGAGCCGTTTCTGGACGGCAAGGACTTCGATGACGATGGCGGTCGAGGAAAGGCAGAGCGCCGCGCCGATGACGAGGGCGGTGACGGGCGGTTGGCCGAGCTTGTAGGCGATCAGAGCGATGAGCGCGGCCGAGACGAGGACCTGCGATCCCCCCAGGCCGAAGACGAGGCGGCGCATGGTCGACAGGCGCTCGAAGGAAAGCTCGAGGCCGATCAGGAATAGGAGGAAAACGACGCCCCATTCGGCAAATTTCGCAAGGCCTTCAGGGTTGGTGATCGTCAACCACGACAGCGACGGCACATAGGGGGTGAGCGCGCCAAGGCCGTCCGGGCCCAGAACTGCGCCCGCGAGGAGAAAGCCGAGGACGGAGCTGACGCCGTACCTATGCAACAACGGCACGACCACACCAGCGGTGCCGAGAACGAGAAGAGCATCCTTGTAGATCGCCAGATCGCCCGCTGCGGACATAAACCTCCTCATTCGAATCTTCCGGAGTATGACGGCCGGCGCGCCTGGAGACTACCTTGCAATTTGAGGCAATTTCGCAGGGAGCCGTGTCATGGGCAAATGCCGTGACGCGTCTACAACACGACGTGGACGGAGCATGCGCAATCGGAACGCCGAACTTAACTGGGCTTTAGCCAAGGCCGGATATTACTGAATCCAAAGCGTTTCGCGACGACTTGGCCCATGCCAAGGTTTTGCGGAATTGGACGGCGCCGGCTTCTGGGTGTGAGGGTGTTGCGGGTTTTATTTGCGACGTTGCGGCTTTGCATATGGGTCTTGGGCAAAGTGCTCGGGCGTGGCAGGTCTGCGTCGTCAAAACCGTCCCTTCCCACCCCCTTTCAATCGGTCGCGCAACAGGCGTTCGACTTCGGCGACGGCCGTGAGTCCAAGCCCACGCCGCCTCCCGTGCGCCGTGGTCTGGCGCGCATAGGCCTCAAGTATCGCGTGGCATTCGGATTTGCGGTCGCAGGCACCGGCGGGTTGATCCTCACATTTGCCGGCATGATGGTCTATTACACCGTCGCTTTTCCCGATCCGCTTGCAATCCGAAACAATGACCGGGCTCCGCTTATTCGCATTCTCGCTCGCGACGGCTCGCTGATCGCCGAGCGCGGTGCCGCGCACGAGTACGTGCCCCTCGACCGGCTCCCGAAAGTCATGCCCGCCGCGGTCGTGGCGACCGAGGATCGCCGTTTCTTCGACCACTACGGTGTCGATCCGATCGGCATGCTGCGTGCGATGTTCACGAATTTAAGGGCGGGGCGGTTCGTGCAAGGCGGCTCGACCCTGACGCAGCAACTCGCGAAGAACCTGTTCCTGACACAGGAGCGAACCCTTACGCGCAAGGTCGCCGAACTTGGTCTGGCGCTGTGGCTCGAGGTGCGGCTGACGAAAAATGAGATACTCGAACTCTATCTCAACCAAGTTTATTTCGGCAGCGGCGCTTACGGCGTCGGGCCGGCAAGCGAGCGCTATTTCGGCAAGCCGGCGCGCGAGCTGACGCTAGGGGAAGCGGCAATCATCGCGGGGCTTCTGAAAGCGCCGTCGAAGTATTCGCCTGCGACGAATCCTGGCGCGGCGCGGGCACGTGGACGAGTCGTCCTTGCAAAAATGCTGGATGCGGGCTTCATCTCGCCGGAACAAGAACAGCGGGCGCTCGATCAGACGATCGTGTTCACCGATCCGAAGGTGACGAAGGTTGCGGCCGACATCGGCTACGTCGTCGACTATATCCTCGAACAGATGCCGCCGATTTCGAGCACAGGCGACGCCGACGTCATCGTCGAGACGACGCTCGACAAAAATCTGCAGCACCGTGCGCAAGATATCGTCAAGGACACCTTGGCCAAAAAGGGCGTCGCTTACGGCGCGAGCCAAGCCGCCCTCGTGGTTCTCGACGGCGATGGGGGTATTCGTGCTCTCGTCGGCGGACGCGACTATGCCGAAAGTCAATTCGATCGCGCCGTGAAGGCCGAACGCCAGCCGGGCTCGGCTTTCAAACCCTTCGTCTATCTCGCGGCGCTGGAGCACGGCATGACGCCGGACAGCGTGGAACTCGACGCGCCGATCACCATCGGCGGCTGGTCGCCAAAGAACGACAACAACAAATATGCGGGCGAGATCACGCTCAGGCGCGCATTGGCGCAATCGGTGAATACCGTTGCGGTGCGTCTCAATCAGGATGTCGGGCAGGGCCGGACGATCGAGGTGGCGCAGCGTCTCGGTATCAGATCGGATTTGCGCGAAGGTCCTTCGCTGGCGCTCGGCACGTCCGAAGTGACGTTGCTCGAGATGTCCGGCGCCTACGCCGTGTTCTCCAACGGCGGAGAGGCGGTCGAGCCGCACGTGATATCGCGGATTCGCCTGAGCGACGGGCGTGTCGTCTACGTCAGTCCGCCGCCGCGCACCGATCGGGTTCTGAACATCAGCGAGATCGGCGGCTTGAACGACATGTTAAACGCAGCCGTCGTCTACGGCACCGGGCGGCGCGCGGCACTTCCCGATCAGCCCATTGCAGGCAAGACCGGCACGACGCAGGATTTCCGCGACGCATGGTTCATCGGTTATACGAGTCATCTGACGGCCGGAGTGTGGGTCGGCAACGACAACGGCAAACCGATGATCCACACGACGGGCGGTAGCTTGCCGGCGGAAATCTGGAATCAAGTGATGCGCATCGCGCACGAAGGCCAAGTGCCGCTGCCGCTGCCTGGGACCGAGATGAGCGGATCGCAACCGGAGAGCATTGACGGCTTCGGGAAATCTCCGATCCTCGCATCGACGGCGGCGCACGCGCCGCGTGTCGTGCAATTCCATGAGGTCCTCCCGTGGGCGGCGCACAGCCAGCAGGCTGTTCGGCAGCGGGAGTCCGCGGCTATGACCGCCGACGCGTCGGTTCCGGCGATGTCCCATCCCAGCAAGAGTATCGGAGAGGATTTCATCGCCCGCGCGCTGGCCAACGGGCCGGCCGTACCGGCACCGGCAAACGTTGCGGCAAGCGAGCCCGCAGAAGGGACGCGGGATACCAAGTCGTTCGGAAATTGGTGGTGATTTAGGCTAGCGGCCGCGTTCGTGCGACGGGCCGTAACGATGAAGGTCGGGTCCGAGCACCTGCAGCCATTGCTTCGCGACCTCGAAATCAGGCCGGATCTTTTTCACAAGGGCCCAGAACCCAGGACCGTGATTCATCTCGGCAAGGTGCGCCACTTCGTGCGCGGCGACATAGTCGAGTACGAAGGGCGGCGCCAGGATCAAGCGCCACGAGAACGAGAGCGCGCCGGTCGTCGAGCATGAGCCCCAACGGCTGGTCTGATCGCGAACGGCAACGCGTTTGGCTTTGAGCGACAAAAGGCCGGCGTGGCGTGCGACGCTCTTTTCGAGATCGCGCCGTGCTTCGTCAAAAAGCCAGCGCGTGAGACGGTTGGCAGCAAGATCTTTGGGGCCGGGAACGACGATCGTGGAGTGACGTCCCGTGTCGTTGTCGATCGAAATGATGCGTGACCGCGTGCTGCCTGTGAATGCGATTTTGTGCGGCTCGCCGCGCAATGGCATCGCGGCTTGGTTTTCGAACGGCACGCGGTTCGGCAGGCTATCAAGACGCGCGCGCACCCAGTCGATATGGCGATTGAGGAACGTTCCAGCCTCGTCGAGATTGCACTGCAATGGCAGCGTGACGATGACGGCGCGGCGCGTACGGCTGACGCGAAGTGTGAGGCGCCTTGCGCCGGGATGGCGGCGCACTTCAAGTTGCGCGCCGATGTCCTCGAGACGGACGGACCGCGTTTGAGAAGACGGATCGGCTTCGCGCCGTCCCTTCTTGATCCTCATGCGCTCTGCCCCCAAAATCTAACGCGCATCACGTTGATGCAGCGAAATGCGGCTCGCGTGTGCCGGACCAATGCAGCACGAAAATGACCTATCAAGGTTCGTGTTCCCACTCTAGTAGCAATGTCATAGGAGCACCGCGCCTTGTGTAAGTGTGGCGCTGAGGTCTCAGCAGCGATTCGCAGCGCTACTGCAAAACTTTGTCGATCGCGAGCGTTAGCTGAGCGACATCATTGGTATGCGGGATCGGCGCGAGCAACGTTCCATCTTTGCCCATCAGATAGAAGATCGCCGAGTGATCGATGCTGTAGTGCGAAGGATCTTTGTCGTCGGGCACCTTTTGATAGAAGACACGATAGGCTTTTGCAGCTGCAGCGATGTCGCTGGCGCTGCCCGTCAAGCCGACGAGGCGTGGGCTGAAACTCTTAAGGTAAGTTGCGAGCTTCTGCGGCGTATCCTGCTCGGGATCGAGTGTAATGAAGACCGGTACGATGTCGTCCGCGCGGTGCCCGAGCTTGTCGAGTGCAGCCACCATCACTTGTAGACCCGCCGGGCAAATGTCCGGACAGCTGGTGTAACCAAAGAAGACCAGCATATATTTGCCGAGAAAGTCCTTCTCCGTGACGCGCTTGCCGTTTTGATCAGTGAGGCTGAAGGGACCACCAACCGACGCTTTACCGGTAATTTGGACGTGTCCGTCGACCGAGGGGTCCGTGCGCAGCGCCAATGCGCCCAATGCGGCGCCCATCAATAGCCCCGCCAGTACCAGTCCCATCATCGTGCGAGTCATGAGCTTGAAGTCTCCATCGGCCTCTGAGTAGATAAGCGGCTGCACGCCTGCATTTATTTTGATCTTCCGGAGCGTGCACGCAAGCACGTCTCACATGCGGCTTGCGGTCACCACATCAAAAGTTGGATTTGAGCGCCATGAGTATGCCGGCAGAACATAAGACCGCCGCCGCGCCGGTCCTGAAAGGCATCGTCAACGAGCGCGAAAGCCAGCTCCGTCTCGTGACGAGCGTTCGCTTGCGTTGGATGGCGGTGCTCGGACAGTTGGCAGCCGTGGCCCTGATCAGGCTTGTCTACGGCTTTCCTTTCAACATTGGAAGCTGCCTGATCCTGATCGCGATGTCGGCGTGGCTTAATGTCTTTCTATCGATACGTTATCCGGCGCGTCATCGTCTCAGCACGCCGTTCGCGTTCGGACTTCTGGTCTATGACGTTCTGCAGCTTGCAGGCTTGCTGTATTTCACCGGCGGCATTCAAAATCCGTTTTCCGTTCTGCTCGTCGCTCCGGTGACGGTCGCTGCGGCGACGCAGCCGCCGCGCTACACGATCTTGCTCGGCGCTATCGTCGTCATCGCGGCTGGTCTGCTCATTTCCAATCATTATCCACTGCCGTGGTATGAGGGATTACGTTTCGAACTACCGCACGATTACAAGATCGGGGCGCTGGTGGCGCTGATCGCGTCCATGGCTTTCATGGCTTTCTATACGTGGCGCTTGAACAAGGAAGCGCGGCAGATGTCGGCGGCGCTTGCCGCGACCGACATGGTTCTGGCGAGCGAGCAACGTCTGCACGCGCTCGATGGACTTGCGGCCGCTGCGGCGCATGAGCTTGGCACGCCGCTGTCGACGATCGTGCTCGTTGCGAAGGAACTCGAGCACGAGCTTGGCGCCGAGAGCCGTTATCGCGAGGACCTGCAATTGCTTCACAGCCAGGCGAAGCGCTGTCGCGAAATTTTGCAGAAGCTGACGCGCAAACCCGACGAGCAGGACCCGATGCACGCCAGCATCAGCGTCATCGAGCTTCTCGAAGAGGCTTCGGCGGCGCACCGGATGGTGGGCAAGCGTATCATCATCTCCGCTCACCCGCTTCCGGGCCTCGACGAGACGGCGCGGCTCGAACCCATCGGCAATCGCCGGCCCGGCGTTATTTACGGTCTTGGAAATCTGATCGAGAACGCCGTGAGCTTCGCTGCGTCGGAGGTGCAACTCATGGCCCGCTGGAACGCTACGCATGTCGTCGTCACGATCATCGACGACGGCCAGGGCTTCGCGCCGGAAATGATGGATAATATCGGCGAGCCTTACGTCACGTCGCGGCGCTATGAAGACAAGGGCGACAAAGCCCATTCCGGCCTCGGCCTCGGGCTTTTCATCGCTAAAACACTGTTGGAACGGTCGGGAGCCCTCGTCACATTTGCCAATCAGCCGCCGCCCCGCAGCGGAGCGATGGTCCAGATCTCATGGCCCCGGAGCGCTTTCGAGCTTCCGCCCGGCACTTTTGACTGGCCAGGTGCGCGCGGCCGCAGAGGGAATGTGGCTTAAGACTTGCAAATTTGGGTGAAGACGGCGCGCGCGGCGGTTGCGGTAACCTTATGGGCCGGTTTTCCCGCCCGAAAGGGCTTGCGGCGCGAGGGGCGGCGTTGGATTATGTATGTAACGAACAAACGAGCAAGGTGCCCCTGATGCGGGAGGATAATTTGGTTACCGAAGACCTGTCATTCAAACAGGACGAATTGCCGGCGGACCGTTCGCTGGTCATCGTTGATGACGACCGTGCGTTCCTTCAACGCCTTGTGCGGGCCATGGAATTGCGTGGGTTCGAGGTGCGTTTCGGTCATTCGGTTGCCGAAGGCGTCGATCTTATTCGTGAGAAAGCTCCAGCCTTCGCCGTCGTCGATATGCGTCTCGAAGATGGCTCGGGGCTCGACGTCATCGCCGAACTCGCGAAGGCGCGCGCGGATTCTCGCGCGATCGTGCTGACCGGCTACGGCAACATTGCGACGGCGGTCACCGCGGTAAAGCTCGGCGCTGTCGACTATCTCGCCAAGCCAGCCGATGCGGACGACGTCACCGACGCGCTGTTGGCGCCGACCGATTCCAAGGCTCCGCCGCCCGAAAATCCAATGTCGGCGGACCGTGTTCGCTGGGAACACATTCAGCGGGTTTACGAGCTGTGCAATCGCAACGTCTCGGAAACCGCGCGCCGCTTGAACATGCACCGGCGTACTTTGCAGCGCATCCTCGCGAAGCGCGCACCGAAGTAATCGGTTGAGGCCGGGTTCGGCCTCAACTCTATTTCCTGTTTCAATCCATTCCGGCAGCGGGATCGGTCTGCGCCAGCAGCCGCATCGCCGCCATGCGCGCGAACGATAGCGTCAAGGCTTTGCGCCGCGCCGGGCTCAATGGGTGGTGCGGTGCGCTTCGCACCAGTTCGCCTCCGTAAGCATCGGCGAGAATCAGTCCGGTGTCGGCCGGTAGAATGTCAGCCGGAAAATCCGGCGCGACCGCAAACAGAAGCGCGTCGCAGTACTCGCGATATTCGTGCCATTTCAGGTCAGCGCGGAAGTCGGCAATGCTCGACTTGATTTCAACGATCCATGTTTCTCCGTCGCGGCCAACGCCGAGAATATCGGCGCGACGACCGTTGCCGAGCGGGACTTCGCTCAGGCTTTCAAAGTTAAGCGATCGTAAAAGGCGTTGCGTGCCGCGAAGGATGGCGCGAGCGCGTGTGTCGTCGCGCGCGATGCTACTCGCGGCGGTAGCAGAATTATTCATTGCGGAGGACGGGGCGTCGGTCATGGTGCCGCCATTATGCCCGTGCGACAGTTGCTGACAAGCGAGCGGCGGAACGGCTTTATTCAAATACAATAACCGCCTGTGTAATGACACCGCTTCCCGGGGGGTACGTGGCATGGTTTTCTGGCGCAACAGATCGGCGAAGAAAGCCGAGACGCCGGTTGTCGTCGCGGAGGAAGCCGCGCAGGCGGTGGCCATCGCAACGCCGGCTGACGCCGAACCACAGCAAACGGAGCCGCAGACCAACGTCGTGACGCTGGTCACGACTCGTCTTGCAGACAGATTGGCCGGCGTTTCAAGCAGTCTCGAACGTATCGAGCTGCAAAGCACGAAAGACATCAAGCCGCCGCGTGTGCCGACAGAGCCGGCGCCGATTGATCCCGTTACGCAACCGCATCCTTTCGGGCAGAAGCGCGCCGTCGCGAAGATCCGCGCGGCGCTGGCTTCAAAGCCTGGCGAACATCTGCTGATTTTGGGCGAACCCGGCAGCGGACGGCTGGCGCTTGCCGAGACGCTCGCTGCCGAAGTCGCGCGCGACGCCGCACCCGACTGGATTTACGTCGTCGAGAGGCACGCCCCATCGCGGGCCAAGGCGTTTGCCGTTCCGGGAGGCGAGGGCGCTCGCGTGACGCGGGAGTTGCGCGTTGCAATCGACAAGGCGAGCGCCGCTTTCGATCGTCATCTCAAAAGCGACGAACACCGCATCAGCCTCGATCTGCTGGAAGAGGAAATGCGCTACCTCGGCGACAAGGCCGTCGATGAAGTTCGGCGTCGTGCGGAATCGCAAAACATCGCCGTCGTCAAATCTCTCGATGGCTATATCCTGGCGCCGATGCACGAGGGCCGCGTCGTTCGCTCCGATGTTTTCCGTGCGCTTCCGGAAGCTCTGAAGCGCAACGTCGAAGCCAAGATATCGACGCTCGAAGGCGAATTACAATCCATCGTCGCGACGCTTCCGGATGTGGAATTTGAAGCGAGCCAGAAGCATGAGGCTCTCGTTCGGCAGACGGCGTTGCGCGCGATCCGTCCAAGTCTTGCGGAGATCAAGCGTTCGTGTGCGGACGATGCTTCGACGATTGCAGCTATCGATGCGATAGAAGACGCATTCGTGGCGTCGGCCGCAACAGGCGCAACAGGTGAGGGATCTTTTTCGCCCGCGACGCTCATCGACTTTGCCGATGGCGAAGAAACACCCGCGCAGCGGAAAGTCGTGACGGCGCGGCGTGCTTCGGCCACCGATATGTTAGGCGAGATCGGCCGCGATGCGACGGGTCGCCCGACGCATATTCCGGGACACCTCATGCGCGCCGGAGCCGGCTTCGTCATCGTCGAAGCGTGGCGGCTCGCGGCTGAGCCCGGAGCCTGGTCAGCATTGAGCGCCGCGCTCGCATCCGGGGAAATCACGCCGCTCGACGGGGCGGGTATTTCCGTCAAAGCCGATCCGGTTCCGCTCGCTGCAACGGTTATACTCATTGCGGACGACCAGTCGTGGTCGAAGCTGGAAGCCATCGAGCCGGGAGTTGCGCGGCATTTCCCGCATGTCGCCAAGCTCGTCGCCGCCGTTCCGGCTGCCGACATGCCGGAAGCCGAGTTTGCGAAGGGTGCGGCGCGTCTCGTGGCGGATCATCGTTTGAAGCCGCTGGCCCAGGGTGTCGCGCCGGTCATTTACAAGGACGCAGTGCGGCGCGGTGGTGGGCGTGTCTCACTCGCCGGCATCCCGCTGCTCCATCTTCTGCAGGAAGCCGACGCGATTGCGTGCATGAATTCGGCGTCGCAAATCAGGGTTTCCGATGTTACCGAGGCGCTGGCGCGCCGCGCTGACGGCGACATTCCATGATTGCGCATGTGGCCGAGGCTTCCGAGCTGAGCGGCCGCGTCGTCTTGTGGCTCGATCCTGAAATGCGGTGCACACCGGCTTTGCTCGACGCGCCGGTGCGTCTGGCGGCCGCGTACGACGCGGAAATCGAAACCGTTGTCGTTGACCAGGCGCCGGATGAGGACGTTGACTTGCCGGTCCGACGTATCGGGCGGGCTGCGACGGCGGACATATTAGAGCCATCCGTCACCGAGCGGCGCTTCGAACTGCTGGCGCAGCGTTGCCGCCGCGCCGTCGAAAGTGCGAGCGCCGCGCGCAAGGTGAAGGTCCGCCACGCCTTGGCCTACGGCGATGCAGTCGATCGGATATCTGAAATGTGTCTGGCGCGCGGGCCGTGGAACATCGTGGCGCTCGTGCGCATGCCCAAACTTGGCGGCCATTCCGTCATCGGGTCGTTGCTCGCCAACGTCGGTGGCGCGACCGGGTTTCTTCTTTGCAGCGAACGGATTGTGGACGCGAATGCGCCGGTGAATGAGCGCGTCGTCGTCATCGTCGAGGACGGCGATCGCTTGCCTTCGATGCTGCGCGCTGCGGAACGGCTTTCGGCACCGGGCGGTGCGATTCACATCGTGATCGGCGCCGAAACAGTGGACGAGCATGCTGAGCTTGAATCTCAGGCGCGTTTGCTGGCGTCGGATTCAAGCGCGATTGCTTTTGAAGCGGCCGGCCCGACGTTCGGTGTTCCTGGTGCGCTGACGGAGATCGTGGCCCGCATGAAGCCGAGCTTCGTCGTGGCGCGCTTCGGCGGCTCGGCTTTGGC
>DATBRP010000291.1:0-1739 GCA_036560245.1 Hyphomicrobium sp. | reverse complement strand
GCAGGGCTACAAGCTCCCCGTCCGGAAAATTGAGCGAAACATCGTCGAGCGCTTTGAATGTGCCGAACGTCTTGCTGACGCCCCGAACCTCGATGCTCATGGGTCTAGTCCTTCCGCCACGGGCCTGCGCGCGCGCCACTCGACATACGTTTTGAGAACGAGCGTCACCAGCGCCAACAGCGCCAAGAGTGAAGCGACGGCGAATGCCGCCGAGAATTGATATTCATTGTAGAGAATTTCGACGTGCAACGGCATCGTGTTGGTCTCGCCGCGGATATGGCCCGAGACGACAGAGACAGCGCCAAATTCGCCCATCGCGCGAGCGTTGCAGAGAATGACGCCGTAAAGCAGCGCCCATTTGACGTTCGGAAGGGTGACGCGCCAGAACGTCTGCAATCCCGAAGCGCCGAGCGAGATGGCCGCTTCCTCCTCCTCGCGTCCCTGCGCTTGCATAAGCGGGATGAGCTCACGCGCAATGAACGGAAAGGTCACGAAAATCGTCGCTAGAACGATTGCCGGCACGGCAAAGATGATTTGGATGTCGTGCTCGCCGAGCCAGGGCCCGAACCAGCCTTGGCGTCCGAACACGAGCACATAAATCAAACCCGCGACGACGGGCGAAACCGAGAAGGGCAAGTCGATCAGCGTGGTCAGAAAATTCTTGCCCCGGAACTCGAACTTCGCGACGGCCCAGGCGGCAGCCACGCCGAAGACCAGGTTCAACGGAACGGAAATCGCGGCAGCTAGCAGCGTCAGTCGGATCGCCGACAGCGCATCCGGTTCGACGAGCGCGGCGAAATATGCGTCGGTGCCTTTGCGAAGCGCTTCGACAAAGACGGCAAGGAGCGGGAGCAGAAGAAAGACGACGAAGTAGCCCAATCCCACGCCAAGCACGACGAGTTTGACCCACGTCGAATCGCGCGTCGCCGGATTGGCTTCGAACTTCTCGGCGGCGCTGCGCGCACGCGTGTCGAAAGTCGCAGCGACGGTCACCATCAGACGGTCCTTCCGTAGCGCCGCGATTGCCAAGCCTGCAAGGCATTGACGACCAGAAGCATGACGAAAGAAATCACCAACATTACCGCGGCAACGGCTGTCGCGCCACGATAGTCGAACTGCTCCAGCTTGGTGATGATGATCAGAGGCGTGATTTCAGACACCATCGGTATATTGCCAGCGATAAAGATCACAGAGCCGTATTCGCCGACGGCGCGGGCGAAGGCGAGCGCGAAGCCGGTGAGCAGAGCCGGAAGCAGCGTCGGAAAGACAACACGCTGAAACGATTGCCAACGGTTTGCGCCGAGGCTGGCAGCAGCTTCCTCGAACTCAGCCTCGAGGTCTTCGAGCACCGGCTGCACCGTCCTGACGACAAAGGGCAAGCCGATAAAAATCAGCGCAACGAGCACGCCGGCGGGGCCGAAGGCAATTTTGATGCCGAGGGGTTCCAGAAAACTCCCGAGCCAACCGTTCTTGGCGTAGATGGCGGTGAGGGCGATGCCCGCTACGGCAGTGGGCAACGCGAACGGCAAATCGATCAGCGCGTCGATGATTTTGCGGCCGGGAAATGTGTAGCGCGTCAGGCCCCAAGCGAGCAGCAAGCCGAAAATCGCGTTGATGAATGCGGCGAGCAGTGAAGCGCCGAAGGTCAATTGATACGACGCGACCACGCGCGGCGATGTAACGGCCTGCCAGAATTCCTGCGGCGTCATCGCCGAGGCCTTCAGGAACACCGCCGAAAG